>JBCCLX010000221.1:0-7377 GCA_039026635.1 Pseudomonadota bacterium | reverse complement strand
CCGTCCGGGATCCGCTGCTTGGGGTTTTCGGTGAGAAGCCCCACAAGCTGCTTGCGGCCGATACGCGTGAGGTCGACGCGGACTTGGGCACGCTTGCCGACGAAATCCTCCTTCTTCTTCGAGACCGCCCAATGCAGGCCCAGATCCTGGGGCGTGACGGTGCCATCGGTCTCGTCCCCGATCATGATGAAGCCCTTCTCGGCGCGCATCACATGGAGTGCCTCGGTGCCATAAGGCATCACGCCTAGGGGCTCGCCGGCCGCGAGCAGCGCGTCCCAGAGCGCGCGGCCATGCGAGGCCGGCACCGCGATCTCATAGGCGAGCTCGCCTGAGAAGGAGATGCGGAAGAGCCGCGCCGGACAGCCCGCGATGGTGCCCGCGGCCCAGCTCATGAAGGGCAGCGCCTCGGCCGAGATGTCGATATCCGTGCCGATGGCCGCGATCAGCGCGCGAGCCTGGGGGCCGGCGACGGCGACCTGCGCCCATTGCTCGGAGACGTTGAGGGTGTGGACTTTCAGGTCCCACCATTCCGTCTGCAGCCATTCCTCGAGATGGCCATGCACGCGCTCGGCACCCCCGGTCGTGGTGTGGCAGAGGAAGCTGTCCGGGCCGAGGCGCACGACCACGCCATCATCGAACAGGAAGCCGTTCTCGTTGCACATGGGGCCGTAGCGGCAGCGGCCCTCCTTCAGGGTCGACATCATGTTCGTGTACATGCGGTCGAGGAAGCGGCCGGCGTCGGGGCCTTTCACCAAGATCTTGCCGAGCGTCGAAGCATCGAGAATGCCGACATTCGTGCGCGTGTTCAGGACCTCGCGATGCACGGACTCAGCCCGGCTCTCGGCGCGGCGCTTGTAGCGATAAGGCCGCTCCCAATCGCCCACGGGCTCGAAATCGGCACCGTTCTCGCGGTGCCAGTCCTGCATCGCCGTCTCGCGCACGGGCTTGAAGAGGACGCCCTTATGCGGTCCCGCAATCGCGCCGAGCGAGATCGGCGTATAGGGCGGGCGGAAGGTGGTGGTGCCGACCTCGGGGATCGTCACGCCGAGCTGTTCGGCTAGAAGCGCAAGCCCGTTGATGTTCGACGTTTTGCCCTGGTCGGTGGCCATACCGAGGGTCGTGTAGCGCTTGGTATGCTCCACGCTCTCATAGCCCTCGCGCGCGGCGAGCATCACATCCGCGGCGGTCACATCGTTTTGGAAGTCGACGAAGTGCTTGGTGCCGTGGCGCAGCTTGGCGAGGCCGGGCGACATCCAATGCGCCTCGATGGCGCCCATCGCAGGCTCCTCGACGCTGAGCACAATCTCGGCGGTCGGAGAATGACCCGCAGCTTCGGCGGCCGCACGGCCGATGGCGGCAGCATCGGCCAGGGCGCTCGTTGTGTCGAGATGGCCGTTGGCAGTGCCAGCGCAATGCGTCGTCACCTCGCCTCGAGCGCCGGTCGGTGCACCACGCTCGGGCGCGGGGCGGAACATGATCTGCTCGCTGTCCCAGGAGAGCTTGCCGCCGCAATGGCTGTAGAGATGGACGACAGGCGACCATCCGCCGGACATGGCGACAAGATCGACGCCCAGCCGGTCGGTGTCCTTGATCACGCCGTCGCGCATCCGTCCGTGATGGACGAACTCTAGCGCCTTGGTGCCCTCGACCTTGGCAATGGCATGGCCCTCATGCACCGGGATCCCGAGAGCGCGCACGCGTGCGGGCAGCGCCCCGGCGGCGCGGGCGCGGGTGTCGAGCACCGCCTTCACGGTCGCACCGGCTTCCTGCAGCGCGATCGCCGTCCGATATGCATCGTCGTTGTTGGCGACGACGACGGCGCGCCGGCCCGGGCAAACACCCCAGAGGCGGATGTAGTCGCGCACCGCCGCGGCCAGCATCACACCGGGCCGGTCGTTGCAGGCGAAGGTGAGCGGGCGCTCGATGGCGCCCGTGGCAACCACGATCTGCTTGGCGCGCAGCTTCCAAAGCCGGTGGCGCGGCCCCGCCTCGCCCGGGCGATGGTCGGTCACACGCTCATAGAGCAGCGCCCAGCCGTGGTCGTAGAGGCCCGCTGCCATGGTGCGCGCGCGCATGCGGACATTCGGCATCGCGGCCAGCGCCTCGACCTCCGCCGCGGCATGATCCGCCACCCCACGGCCATCGACGGAGATATCCGTCTCGACGAGGGCCCTCCCGCCCCAATGCGGTGTCTGCTCGACGATCAGAACATCGGCCCCGGCCGCCGCCGCCTCGCGCGCCGCGCGCAGCCCCGCGATCCCCCCGCCGATCACCAGGACGTCACAGAAGGCATGGAAATGCTCATAGGTGTCCGGGTCCGCCGCCTCGGGCGCTTTGCCCAGGCCCGCGGCCTGTCGGATGAAGGGCTCGAACACATGCTTCCAGGCTACGCGCGGCTGCATGAAGGTCTTGTAGTAGAAGCCCGCAGAGAAGACCGGCGCGACCTCGGCCACCGCCGCGTTGATCGCGCCGACGTCATACTCGAGCGAGGGCCAGTGGTTCTGGCTGATCGCCTCCATGCCGTCGACAAGCTCCGTGGTCGTCGCGCGCTGGTTCGGCTCAAAGCGCGGGCCCTCGGGCGTCGCCGCCCCGATCCCCATCAGCGCATTCGGCTCCTCGGCCCCAGAGGCGATGATCCCTCGGGGCCGGTGATACTTGAAGCTGCGCCCAACCATCACCCGGTTGTTGGCGAGCAGCGCCGAGGCCAGCGTGTCGCCGGCAAACCCCTTCAGCTCCTGGCCGTCAAAATGGAAGGTGATCGGCTTCGAGCGATCGATGAGACGGCCCTCGGTAGCGCTGCCGTTCTGAGCGGAGAGACGATACGACATGGCTCAGCCCCAGTCCGAAAGCGTCCACTGGGGACGGCGCGCTTGAATGGTAGCGATCACATAGTCGGGCACGCTGTGCACATCGGCGGGATAGGTCGCAAAGACCTCGAGCGTCACCGTGCAGCGGGCGGCATGAAACCACTTGCCGCAGCCATAGACATGACGCCAGCGCTCGAAATGCACGCCCTTGGGGTTCTTGCGCGTGAAGAGATAATCGGCAAAGGCGAAATCGCCGCCGCCTGGGCCCACGCGCTTCAGATGCGCCTCGCCGCCAGGGGCAAGCTCCGTCTCAGTGCAGATCACCCCACAGAAGGGACAGGTGAGCATCAGCATCGCGCGCTCCGTCGGCTCTCAGGATCGAGACCGAATAGCAGGCGCGCCAGGCGCCGATATCCTGCATTCGCCCCTTCATGGTCCGGTTGCGACCCTGCCCTGAGTAGGCGGCCTCCAGGGCCCTCTGAGGCCCGCGACGCTTCGCCGCCGAGCGCAGCTTTGCTATCACCAGCCCGCAGAGGGAGGGCCGGATGACCATGTTCACGACCCAGGAAGGCGGCGTCGCCCCCGAGATCGCCGCAGCCTTCGACGGCGCCTCTCCCATCGCCGGCCTCAGCGCGCCGGATCTCACCACTCTGGCAAGCGGCGCCATCGCCCTCGCCGGGCTCTTTGGCGTGATCATGATCTTCCGCCGCCTCGCAGAAGCCCGGCGCCATGCACGCCGCGGCACACGCAGGCGGAACGACGGTACGGACAGCGGGCTCGACGAGGACGGCGATCTGGCCCTGCGCAAGCGCGACGGCAGCGGTAAGGGCGAGGACGGCGGGATGGACGCCGATGGCGGGGAGTGACCACAAACTGACAACGGGCGCGGGAGAGCGGCATCAACCGGCGCAGCCTTGTCCATCCCCGCGGCACCGTTAGCTCAGCCTCTATGGCAGCGCGCGATCTCCTTACGCTCACCCCCGAAGGCCTCTACTGCCCCGCGGGCGGCTTCCACATCGATCCGGTGCGACCGGTCGAGCGCGCTGTGGTGACCCATGCCCATGGGGATCACTGCCGGCCTGGGCACGCCGCACTCCTCGCCAGCCCCGAGACGGTCGCCATCGCCAAGGCGCGCTACGGCGCCGATGCCTTCGACAGCACGCAGGCGCTCGACTACGGGACGGTGCTGCGCGAGGGCGATGTGGCGCTCTGGCTGGCGCCCGCCGGTCATGTGCTCGGCTCCTCCCAAGTCGTCATCGAGAGAGGGGGCTATCGCGCCGTCGTCTCGGGCGACTACAAGCGCCGCAGCGATCCCTCCTGCCGGCCCTTCGAGCTGGTCACCTGCGATCTCTTCGTCACCGAGGCGACCTTCGGCCTCCCCGTCTTCCGCCACCCGCCGGTCAAGGGTGAGATCGCGAAGCTCCTGCGCTCGCTTGAGACCTTCCCCGAACGCGCCCATGCGGTCGGTGCCTATGCGCTCGGCAAGGCGCAACGGCTGATCATGGAACTGCGGGCGGCGGGCTATGACGAGGTGATCTGGCTGCATGGTGCGCTGATCAAGCTCTGCGAGACCTATCGTGAGCTTGGCCTCGATCTGGGCCCCACCGCCTATGCGACCGCCGCCGAGGGCGCGGAGACGAAAGGGCGCATCGTGCTCGCACCCCCCTCCGCCCTGGCCGACACCTGGTGTCGTCGCCTCCCCGATCCCGTCGTTGCCGCGGCCTCGGGCTGGATGCGGGTACGCCAGCGCGCGAAACAGCGCGGCGTGGAGCTCGCCATGGTCATCTCGGATCATGCGGATTGGGATGAGCTCTGCGCCACCATCGTCGAGACGGGCGCGGCCGAAGTCTGGGTCACCCACGGCGCGGAAGATGCGCTCTGCCACTGGTGCGCCACCCGCGGCATCGACGCACGCCCCCTCTCCATCGCCGGGCGCGGCGAGGAGGACTGAGCGCCTCGCCTAACCGGCCAGGACCGTGCGGAAGACCGGAGCGCAGGGCGCCACTGCCGCCTCGATGACCCCCGGTGCCGAGGCAGGCAGGCCGAGACAAAGCAGCCCCGATCCCTGCATTCCCCGCGCCGGCGGTTCGCAAAAGGCGACCTCATGGCGAATAAGAGGCCCCGGAGCCGCCAGCTGCAGCGCTCCCACCATGGCCTCATGCCGAGGCGCCAACAGGATCGGATACCAGACCAGGACGATCCCCGCGGACCAGCTGACGGCGAGCGCCGCAGCGGTTCGGGCCGTTTCGTCATATTCCGACTTTACCTCATAGGAGGGGTCGATCAGAGCGAGCCCGCAGCGCCGGCCCGGGCGGAGGGTGCGCAGGCCCTCATGCCCGTCGCGATCTCGGATCTCGATCACTGGACCCTGCGCACCCACTGGACCCTGCGCACCGCGCCGCCGCACACCGAGCTGCCTGCGCGCCCGCGAGAGCGCCTTGAACTCGGCCGGATGACGCTCGTGCAGTAGCAGACGGTCGCCCTGCGCCAAAAGCGATGCAGCAACCGCCGGCGAGCCCGGATAAGCCGCCCCGCCATCCCGTCCGGCAAGGCGCAGCAGCACATCCCAGAAAGGCCCCTCCGGCGGTCCTTCGGGCAGGGCCGATTTCAGCCGCCCAAGCCCGGCCTCGGCCTCCCCTGTCTTGGCAGCCTCCACCCCGCTCAGATCATAGAGCCCGCGCCCCGCATGGCTCTCGACATAGAGCGCCCCTTGCCCCGCCAGCGGCGCCAACAAAGCCGCGAGAACGACATGCTTATGCAGATCTGCCGCCGAACCGGCGTGATAGGCATGTTGGTAGGAGAACACCGGACAAGGCACCGTCGCGTCATGAACACTCAGATCCTAACGCTCTCTTTAGATCTCCAGATCCTGTTGGCAAGCGGGGTCCTCGGATACTTCATCGCCTTCTCCGGCTATCGGCGCGATCACCGGACCCTCGAACAAGTCGCCTTTGTACTGATCTTCGCGGCGCCAGCAGGCTTTGTCTTGAGCCAAGTCACCATCGTGGAAGCGGCTCCAGCCCCGGTCCTTACGATTGGGCTGGCTTTGCTTTCAAGCATCGTGCTCGGCATCTTTTGGCGCCTGGGGGCGCCATCGTTTCGAAGAGTGGTAGAGCGTAACCTTCTGATCGGGTGGGACGATACCCTGCCCAGCGCGTGGCAATCGATGACCATGGTTCGGAACAACGCGACACAGATCACCGTGCTCCTCAACGACGGGTCTGCCGTCCATTGCGACGACCTCTCCCGGTTTGCAGATCAACCGAACGGGCCGTGTCTCCTTGGTTTCGACGGGAGCATCGCCCTCTACATCACTCATGTGGCGGAGCCGGATAGCGAGAGTTTTTCCGAGAACGATCCTCTCGATCCGACCTTTGGGGCCAAGATGACTTTCATACCCGCCGGCGACATCCGAAGGGTTCATTATCGACGGAGAGCGTCTTAGGTGCTTCGCCTCTCGAAGCGCACCGTCAGACTGTCACTTCTTAGGCGGTGGCGGAGTGGCGTCGGCGGGTGGCTTCCACGCGATCGGCTTTACCGAACGCATATCCCAATCTGCCGGGGTTGGAGGCTTCTGCGTTTCGTTCGCCATTTGATCCTCCCGAACCAGGTTTTGACCGAAGTCCCATATACAATATAGCGATAGCACGGACACCAACAATGCACGCCTTCGCCCGCCTCCTTGAAAGCCTGGTCTTCACGCCGTCGCGCAATGCCAAGCTGCGGCTGATGGCGCGGTACTTTGCGGAGACACCGGACCCGGATCGCGGCTGGGCGCTGGCGGCGCTTTCGGATGGCGTCGATCTGCCGGCGATCTCTGCGAGCCGGATCAGAGGGCTCGTGGAAGAGCGGGTCGATCCCGTACTCTTCGCGCTCTCCTACGATTACGTGGGCGATCTGGCCGAGACCGTCGCGCTCATCTGGCCCGAGGCGGCCAGCGACACCGGCGAGACCCCGCGGCTCAGCGAGGTGATCGACCGGCTGCGCGCGGCCTCCCGGACCGAGATCGGCGGCGTCTTCGCGGGATTGCTCGACCGTATGGGGCCATCGGAGCGGCTGGCGCTTATCAAGCTTGTCACCGGCGGCATGCGCGTCGGCGTCTCGTCGCGGCTGGCGCGCACGGCGCTCGCGCAATGGTCGGGCCGGCCGCTCGAACGGATGGAAGAGCTCTGGTTCGGGATCGAGCCGCCCTATGAGGGGCTCTTCGCCTGGCTCGAGGGCGGCCCGGAACCGGCGGTGGATCTCAGCCTCGCGTTCCGCCCCATGATGCTGGCCCATCCGGTGGAGAACCGCTGGTCGGAACTCGATCCGAGCGCCTATCGCGCAGAATGGAAATGGGACGGGATCCGGGTGCAGGCCGTCGCCTTCGGGGGCGAGCGCCGGCTCTATAGCCGCACCGGTGAGGACATCGCGCAGGCCTTTCCCGATATCGTCGGCGCCATGGATTGGGAGGGCTGCGTCGATGGCGAACTGCTCGTGATCCGCGATGGGGTGGTCGCTCCCTTTGCCGATCTGCAGCGCCGGCTCGGTCGCAAGCAGGTGAGCGCCAAGATGCTGGCCGAGGCGCCGG
>JBCCLX010000220.1:0-7388 GCA_039026635.1 Pseudomonadota bacterium | reverse complement strand
GTTCTCCAGGATCGTGCGCCATTCCAGCAGCACCGGGTTCTGGAAGGCCATCCCCACGGTCTTGCGCGGCGAGGTCACCTGTCGGCCATGGAGCCAAACCTCGCCCTCATCCGGCCGCATCAGCCCCGCAACCAGCCGCGTCAGCGTTGACTTGCCACATCCCGACGGGCCGACGACCGCGCAGAACTCCCCCGCGCCCACCGACATCTCGAGACCATCGAGCACGGGCAGCGGACCGGCCTTGGTGCGGTAGGCATGGCTGACGGCGCGGATCTCGAGCTGGGACATGAACGCGGCGGTCCGGGGCGAGAGGGTGGGTGAGCGGCGAGACCGGCGGCGGGGCGCAAGGCCCCGGCCAGCCTCGTAACGCGTTACTCGAGCGCCAAGACCGCGCTTTCGGGCAGGTAACTCGCGTCGAAGATGACCGCCGGATCGGGCGCGTTCTGGAACCCGTAAACCGTCTTCGTCTGCTCGATGGCGGCGGCAAACCGTTCGGGATCGATGCCCCCCATGCCATTCGCACGGACGTAATCGGTCAACACATTGGCCTTGGCCGCCAGCATCAGCCGGCGCTCCTCAAGCCCGGCATCGGCGGCCGGATTGCGCTTGAGCAGCGAGGCGATGGCAACATCGGGCGCGTCGATCGCGCGCTTCCAGCCTTTGGCCACTGCCGTCAAAAACCCCGTCACCGCCTCCGGATTGGCCTCGGCGAAGTCGGTGTTCACGATGATGGCATTGCCATAAAGCTCGACGCCATAGTCGGCCATCAGGAGGACCGAGATATCCTCCTCCGGCACCCCGAGCCGGATCAGATTGAGCGTGGAAGAGAAGGAGAAGCCCGTCACCGCGTCCACTTCGCCCTGGGCCAGCATCGGCTCCCGCGTCGGAAAGCCGACCGGCTCGACCGTGATCGCATCGGTGTCGAGACCGTTCTCGGCCGCGAAGATCGGGAACTGCGCCCAGGCACCATCGGGCGGCGGCGCACCAAGCGTCCGCCCCTGCAGATCCGCGGGCGCACTCACCCCCTGGCTGACGCGACCGACCACGGCAAAGGGCGGCTTGTCATAGACCATCATGACGGCCGTAACGGGCGCGCCGGGGTTTTGGTCGAGAAAGCGCATCAGCGAATTGATATCGGCGAAGCCCACGGGGAACGCACCGGTCGCAACCTTGGGGATGGCCGCGAGCGAGCCTTTGCCCTCTTCGATGGTCACATCGAGGCCGGCCTCGGCGAAGAAGCCGTCGTCGATCGCGATGGTATAGGGCGCGGCCGGCCCCTCGAACTTCCAATCCAGCGCGAAGGGCATGGCGGTCTGGGCCGCGGCAGCGGCTGCGCCAAGGCAGAAGGTCGCAGCCAAAAGGAGGCGGTCTAGCATGGTGATCTCCCTGTCTCGTCACCCCACCCTAATGCTGCGCTGCAGCTCAAACCAAGCCTCTAGATCGCAGTCCCATCCTGCAGCGTGAGAAGGCCCGTCCCGCCGCGAGAGCTACTCGAGCGCAAACTGCGCCGACGGTCGTCGCGTTTCGAGAGGGTCCAAGGCTCGGCAGCGCGGTCGAAGCCGCCTGAGACCAGAGAGGTCGACCGAATGGACGGGTACCGCGCCTGGTGTCGGCAGCGTGGCTGGGGAACCTGGATTCGAACCAGGACTGACGGAGTCAGAGTCCGCTGTTCTACCGTTAAACTATTCCCCAACGGCTGCGTGGCGGGGAGATAAAGAACGGGGGGTGAGGCTGTCAAGGACGGTCTCGGCGCCTGCACGGTCTGACCCGACCCGCTCGCCGGGACCCCTTCAGAATTGCCAGGCAAAGCGGACGAGACCGCCATAGTCGGTGAAGTCACGATCGCCGAGACCGCCGACGCAACCCTCGATATCGAGGGCGATCTGGCCGTGGCGCAGGCGCAGCCCCGCACCGAAGCGGCCATGCACCCCGTCGCCCACTGCGCTGTTGCGACCCACCTCATCGAGCGTGCCGACGAGGGCGGCTGAAAGCCAGGGCTCGAGGACCGTCCCATCGCTGAGCGCCAGTGGATAGGCCGCTTCGCCGCCACCCAGAAGCTCGATATAGGTGAGCAGGTCATTGGTGACCTCGAGCCCCACGCTGTCCTGGAAATCCACGGCACTGTCCACGGCCATCGCCAACGAGACCCGCGGTGTGAGGCGGAACCCGCCCAGATCGTAGAGGGCGCTTGCACCGAGACCGCCGAGGAAGCGGTCACCATCGGCCGAGCCCGTCACTTCCTCGCTCGCGATGTCATAGGTCGTTCGCGCGACCCCGAAGAAGCCGTCGACCACCCAGTTCTCATACGGACGCCAGGCGCCATAGAAGGTGAAGGAGAAGCTTCGCGCTTCGAGCGTGCCGGCTCGGCCATCGAAGGCCGTATCGAGGTCTGTGTCGTCGTAGCCAAATCGAAAGCCCGCGAGCCAGTCGGGTCCGAGGTCGAAATCGACGCCGACGGTGCCGCCGGCATGGTCCCCGTCGAAACCATCGGCGTTAAAGCTGAGCGTCGCGCCATGAAGACCGGTCCAGACGGCGAAGGATTCTGGGCTGTTCCCTGATCCGGACCCCGCCCGCGGTCCTCTCCCCAGCCCAGTCGCAGGCTCGAGCATGCGGATGCGGGCGCGGCGCGCGATGTCTTCCTGGAGGTAGCCTATGACCAGCGCCACATTGGTCGTTCTGTCCGAGGCGAAGGGCACCTCAAGCACGGAGGGCGTTGGCTTGTCCGCCCCCTCCTCCTGCGCACTGGTTGTGCCAGGCGCTGCTCCCGCCAAAACCGTCACCGCCAGAAGCACGGCTGCGTGCCGCCTCATGTCTCGCAAGCTCATCGACTGTCCCCGTCGCCAGTCCCTTGTTTTCTCTGCTCAAGGCTCAGGCTTTGTGCAGGGAACCCTCGGAGCAGCGCGGGTGGATTTGCAAGTCACACGTGGCGGAAGGCGGTTTGATTTCCGTCAAGTGTTGAAGAGAAAGTGCAGGACATCGCCATCGGCCACGCGATAGCCCTTGCCCTCGGCCCGCATCCGGCCGGCATCCTTGGCCCCCTGTTCACCACCGTGCTCGACGAAATCCGCATAAGCGATGGTCTCGGCGCGGATGAAGCCGCGCTCGAAATCCCCGTGGATGACGCCGGCGGCTTGCGGGGCCAGCGTGCCGTCCGGGATCGTCCAGGCGCGCGCCTCCTTGGGGCCGACGGTGAAATAGGTGATCAGGTCGAGCAGCGCATAGCCCTCACGGATCATGCGGTCGAGGCCGGGCTCTTCGAGACCGAGATCAGCGAGAAACTCGGCGCGCTCTTCGTCCTCGAGCTGCGCGATCTCCTCCTCGATCTGGGCCGAGATGACGACGCTGCGCGCATTGTTCTCCGCCGCCCAAGCCGCGACCTTTTCCGAGAGCGGGTTGCCGTCGGCCGCCGAACCCTCATCGACATTGCACACATAGAGGACCGGTTTGGCGCTGATCAGCTGGAGCACGCGCCAGGCCTTCTCCTCCTCAGCCGCGATCTCGACGGTGCGCGCGGGCTTGCCGTTCTCAATGGCCAACTTGGCGCGCTCCAGGAGGGCCGACTGCTCGACGGCCTCCTTGTCGCCGCCCCGGATCTTGCGGGAGAGGTTCTGCAGGCGCTTCTCGATGCTCTCGAGATCGGCCAGCATCAGCTCCGTCTCGATCGTCTCCATGTCCGCCAGCGGATCGACGCGGCCGTCCACATGGGTGACGTCATCATCTTCGAAACAGCGGAGCACATGGGCGATGGCGTCTACCTCCCGGATGTTGGCCAGGAACTGATTGCCGAGGCCCTCGCCCTTGGACGCGCCCTTCACGAGGCCTGCGATGTCCACGAAGGTGAGCCGCGCAGGGATCGTCTCGCGGCTCTTGGCCATGTCGGAGAGGCGGTGCAGCCGCGCATCCGGCACCGAGACCTCACCCACATTGGGCTCGATGGTGCAGAAGGGAAAGTTGGCCGCTTGGGCCGCAGCCGTGCGCGTCAGCGCGTTGAAGAGCGTCGACTTGCCGACATTCGGCAGCCCCACGATGCCACAGCGAAACCCCATGCCGTCCTCCTCAAGACCCGCGCGCTGGCGCCCGTCGAGCGCCGCTGACGTGCTCTTTGGACGCTCGCAGAGCGCAATGGCGCGCGCTTCGCCTATCGCTGAGAGAAGGTCAAGGCGGCCCCGCGCTTGGGGCATGGCGTTTGGGGCATGGCGGTTGCGACCTGGCGTTTGGGGCCCAGCGTTTGGGACCTGTGTGCTCGGGGCCTGCGACGGATCTCGCGATGGTGCTGTTGCGGGCCCTCAGTCGGCCGCCATGACCGGATCGCCGTTCGCAGTCAGCGGGCGCAACGGGGCGCTTTCGGCTTCGATGATGGCGGCGCGCTGGCTCGGCGTCGGCAGGGGCGCGTCGTTGATCCGCTCGATGGGTCCGGCGATCCGCTCGAGCGCGATCACACCGGGCCGATCTGTCCGCCGCCCCGTGAGCCGAGCCTCGCCGCCTTCGGGTGCGCTGTCGAGCCAGAACTCCGCACGTGTTTCACCGATCAGTGACCGCAGCAGCAGGCGCCGCCCCTCCACGCGATAGGCGAGCGTGTCGACCACCAGCCGACTGCCGGGCAGGATCCGATCACACCGCGCTGCATCACAGTCGACGAGGCTACCGCTGGCCGAGCGCCAGGACCCTTGGAGCCCGCCCTGCACAATCCCGGTCGACGCCTCCGTCGCGGCGACGGGCGCCGGCGCGAGGCTCGCGACAAGAAGGCCCATGAGGAGGGCCACGAGGCCGGTCCTCGAGGAGGTCATCCTGCGGGTCGTCGAACGGGTCATGGGCCCGGATGCGGTGTCTGCGTGGCGGTGTGTCATGTTTGCTATATAGGCGCTCGGCGCTCCCACAGAACCTGCCCCGGCGCAAACGTGATCGCGCCCTGGGGTGTTCGACACAGAGCGTGATTGGACGTCAGTGGGCTGCGACGACCGTCACGTTCAAGACCGACGGAGCAGCGCTTTCAGCGCCTCGAAGGGGGAGTTGTCGCGCGCAGGCTCGCGCGCCGTCGGATCGGCGCCGGGGAGCGGGCCTGCTGCGGGTTCTTGCGCCGCCGACTTCTTCTCCCGCGCGGGCTTCGGCGGTGCGATGCGGGCGGCGACGGCGTTCATGAAGCCCGGATCGTCGCCGGCCACCAGAAAGCCCGCCGCCCGCGCGACTTCATCGATCAGCGGTGCGACCCAGGCCTCCTCGGCCTTGGAGAAATCGTGGAGCACGTAGCCCGCCACCCGATCCTTATGCCCCGGATGCCCGATGCCGAGGCGCACGCGCCGATAGGCCTCGCCCATATGCTGGTGGATCGAGCGCAGCCCGTTGTGCCCCGCATGCCCGCCACCGCGCTTCACGCGAAGCCGGCCAGGGGCAAGGTCCAACTCGTCATGAAAGACCGTTACCTCTTCAGGCGCGATCCCAAAAAACCGCGCCGCCTCGCCGACCGATTGGCCCGAGAGGTTCATGAAGGTGGTCGGCTTTAGGAGGATCACCTTGTCCGCGCCAAAGCGGACCTCGGTGGTCTCCCCCTGGAACTTCGCGCGCCAGGGTGCGGCGCCTTCCCGCTCTGCGATGGCGTCGACGGCCATGAAGCCGATGTTATGCCGCTGACGCGCATGTTTCGGCCCCGGGTTGCCGAGGCCGACGAAGAGCTGGACCGGCATCGCATGCCTCCGTGCCTGATGGACCGGAGGCGGCGCACCCCGGCAGGGCGCGTGGCCCGCTCAGGTCCGATCAGGCTTGCTGGTTATTGTGGTTGCGGATCGCCTCCGCCGCTTCCTTCGAGAAGGACACACCCGCCTTCTCGAGGGTCTGATCGAGCTCACCCGACAGGGTCATCTCGGTCACGATATCGCAGCCGCCGATGAACTCGCCTTTCACATAGAGCTGCGGCGTCGTCGGCCAGTCGCTGTAGTCCTTGATGCCCTGGCGCATCTCGTCGGACTCGAGCACATCGACGTCCTTATAGGGGACCTGCATGTAGCCGAGGATCTGGGCAACACGGCTGGAGAAGCCGCAGCGCGGCATTTCCGACGTACCCTTCATGAACAGCACCACGTCGTTGCTCTTCACGGTATCGTCGATCTGGCTCTTAATATCGGACATCGCGCTCTCCTTCAGGGGGCGGTGTTGGTTACTCGGGCGCGCTCGTCTGCAAGCCGAGGTAATGCAGCGGCGCATCACTGCCTTTCAAGATCGATGCCAACGCCTCGTTCACCATGCGTTGCTGCTGCACACGATTCTTACCGCGAAACTCCTCGGCCACAATGGTCGCGAAGTAGTGGTTTCCATCACCGGCCGTATCCCGGATCTCTACCTCAGCGCTCGGGAACGCCGAGAGGATCAGTCGCTCGATCTCGCTCGCTTGCACGGCCATGACGCCCTCCATGGTTCTCATCGCGATGTAAAACCGGGGCGCAATCGTGGCAAGGGCAGTGAACAGGCCAGCCTGTCAGGAAGGCCCGAAAGCGCCGAGTGCGCGATCAAGAGCCGCAGCTTCATCAAAGACCAGACGCACGGGCAGCGCCATCACCTCGCCGCGGAAACGCGCGGGCAAGCGCACGGCATCCTTCTCGGTCGTCACCAGCATCGCCCCGGCCGTACGGGCCTGACGGATCATCCGCTCAAGCACGGCGTCGGGATAGACATGGTGATCCGGAAAGGCCTCAGCGAGGCGGAGATCCGCGCCGAGCGTGCGCAGTGTCTCGAAGAACTTCTCCGGCCGCCCGATCCCGGCAAAGGCCATCACAGGTGTCAAATCGAGCGGCAGGCCTGTGGCGATGGGCTCGAGTCGGGCTGCGGCGAGGCGCCCCTCGGCAGCAACCACGCCAAGCGCCGGCCAGCGTCGAAGCGCATGGCTGCGGGCGGTGGCGTCACCGACGAGGACGATGGCATCGGCGCGGGCGATCCCCGGCGTAACCCGCTCCCGCAGGGGGCCCGCCGGGATCAGCCGCCCATTCCCAAACCCCTGCCCGGCATCGACCATCAGGAGGCGATGCTGGGGCGCGACATGCGGGTTCTGATAGCCATCGTCCATCAGGACCACACCCGCGCCTGCCGCGGCCGCGGCGCGCAGGCCCGCAGCCCGGTCGCGCGCCACCCAGGTCGGCGCTGTGGGGGCATGGAGCAGCGCCTCATCGCCCACGGCGGTCGCATCATCGGCCGCGAGGTCGACGCGGTGCGGCACGGTGCGGCCGAGCCTGCCGCCATGGCCGCGGAGCAGCACATGGGGCGTCCATCCCGAAAGCCGGGCTGCGAGATAGGCTACCATTGGCGTCTTACCCGCCCCGCCCGCTGTCAGATTACCGACACAGATTGTGGGAACGGGAGGTGTGTCGGGACGGGCGCCCAGGGCACGCAACCGGGCGCCG
>JBCCLX010000219.1:0-7396 GCA_039026635.1 Pseudomonadota bacterium | reverse complement strand
GCTCGGTGATGGTGGCGGCGCCTGTAATGGCGCAGGACTCGTCGGGCATGACGCATAGTGTGGTGCTCGAAGACCTGGAGAACCCGTGGGACATGGCGTTCCTCGGGGATGGCACGATGTTCTACACTGAAAAGTGCAAAGGCCTTTCAGTGATGATGCCCTCGGGCGAGACCAAAGCGCTCTTGGGGATGACTGGATCCGAAGGTTATGCTGTCACAGCCGATGACCTGTTCTGTGAAGGTCAGGCCGGGATGATGGGTGTTGCCGTCGATCCCAGCTTTGAGAGCAATCGTCGGATCTATGTGTACTCGACATCGAACATGTCGACGCCGCATACCAATCGTCTCATGCGGCTCGTGGTCTCCGATGACTTCTCCAGCGTCTCGGACCGCACGGATATCGTCGATGACGTGCCCTATAAGATGGCGGCCTCGGACCATCCCTTCGGCGGTCCCGGCGCGCATAACGGCGGGCGCGTGCGGTTCAACCCGGCGGACGGCTATCTCTATCTGACCACTGGCGACACCCATAACGGCGAGGTGCCCCAGAGCCCCACCATGATGGGCAGCAAGGTCATGCGGATGAACACCGACGGCTCGCCGGCCGACGGCAACACCCCGCCCGTTGGCTTCGACAAGCGGACCTACACCTATGGGCACCGCAACGTTCAGGGCATCGCCTTCCACCCGGCCACGGGCCAGGCGATCGCGGCCGAGCATGGCCCCTGGCATTCCGATGAGGTCACGGTGCTGCGCAACGGTGGCAACGCCGGCTGGGATCCGCGCCCGAACATGGCCGGCCGCGGCGACTGCCCGGACAACTACTGCGGTTACAGCCCAAACCAGATGGTGGGGGAGAACCGCTTCGCCCGCGCCTCTTGGATGCCGATGACGGACTTCATCACCTATCCCGCCGCCATGGCGCCGATCTGGAACAACAATGGCTGGTCGCAGGGCACCTCCTCGGCCGACTTCCTGGTCGGTGAGGCTTGGGGCGATATGGAAGGCATGATGGCCGTGGGCATCATGGGCATCGGCTTCGGCGGCACACCGGCCGGTCAGCGCATCGAACTGCTCGAGATCTCCGAGGACGGCAGCGAGCTTCTGAGCGTGACGACCATGGATCTGCCCATGGATCCTGCCCGCTTCCGCGCCGTGGTGCTGGGCCCGGACGGTAGCCTCTACACCGCCGTGGACGAGGGCTTCATCCACAAGATCACGCCCTGATCGGCATACCCGGCCGCGCTGCTTCGGTGGCGCGGCCGATCTCTGCGCGCGAGAGCGAGGTTCGTCCCTCTCGAGATCTGCCCTCCCCCGGCCTGACCGGGGGATTGTCTTTTCTGAAGGGGGCCGTGCCCGGGCGCGCCGGGCTATGATCGCCCTCGCAGGCCACGGTCGCGTCCCGTCGGGTCGGATGGTGCCTCAGTCGCCGAAGATCAGTGTCGAGGGGATCTCGTAGCGCTGATCGTCCACGCGGATCCTGTGCAGGCCGTCATCCACCTGCCAATCCGTATCGCGGCCCACCCCCGACATCGTCGCGCTGGCCGAGACGAAGGCGCCATGGGCGAAGTAGAGGTTGCGCTTGAACCCGTTGGGGAAGGTGACGACCGCGGTGGCGTCTCCCCCCACATCGCGCGCCACCGCAATCGCGCAGCGACCGAGCGCCTGACCTTGCTCCTGCGCGCAGGGGATCTCGCCCTCGGCATCGAAATCGTGCTTGCGGGCGCGCTGCCGGCTCTCGTCGATACCCATCGGGACCACGCCATCAGGCCCTGTGGCGGGCAGCAAACGGTCCGCTGGCGCATAGCCCTTCGCGCCGCCGCGATAAGGGCGCACCTGGCACCAGAGTTGATCGCCCGCCGTCGCGCAGCCGAGGTTCATCAGCACCGCGCCCTCCGCTTGGATCGTCACGGCCGCAGCATCGCCTGACGGGGCGGCGCGCAGGCTGAGATCGCCGCCAGGTGCCACGGCCCAGCGCCGGACACCGCCATCGGCAGGCGCGCGCTGCATCTCGGCAACGCTCGGCGCCTCACCTGCGCGGCTCATGACGGGGGCGGTCAGCGCGAGGGTGCTCGCCATCAGGAGGCTGAGGGCAGGGAAGGCTCTTTGGATCGGATGGCCTCGCATCGGGGTCAGAGCGTGCGATAGACAAGGGCGTCGGCATCGGAGCCCGCGGCGGTGATATCGGCAAGCTGCTGCGTGATCTCGCTATGGAGCGGGGACTTCGAACACACCGGATCCGTCGCCCCCGCATCGCCTGTATAGGCGAAGGCTTGGCACCGGCAGCCGCCCCAATCCCGGGTCTGACGGTCGCAGGAGCGGCAGGGTTCGGGCATCCAATCCGTGCCGCGATAGGCCGTGAAGGCCGGCCCATTGGCCCAGATCTCGGCAAGCGGACGCTCGAGCACGGTCTCGAAGGCAAGCGTTGTGATGGTCTCGGCCGCGTGACAGGGCAGGACCTTGCCCGATGGCGTGATGCAGAGCCCCATCCGGGCCCATCCCCCCATGCAGGGCTTGGGGAAGGTCGCGTGATGGTCGGGCGTCACATAGTCGATCACCATCTCGCCGGCGAGGCGATCGCGGGCGGCCGCAATGATCCCGCCCGCGCGCTTGACCTGGTCAGGTGTCGGCATCAGGGCCGCTCGGTTCTTGAAGGCCCAGCCGTGATACTGGGTGTTCGCAATCTCGAGCCGTCTCGCACCCAGGCGATGGGCGAGCGCGATGGTCTCTGCCACATCGTCGAGATTGCGCCGGTGCACCACGGCGTTGATGGTCAGCGGCAGGTCGAGCGCCGTCGTCCATGCCGCGACCTGCATCTTGGTCTCGAACCCGCCCTGGTAGCCGCCGATCAGATCCGCCATGGCCGCCGAGACGCCCTGGAGCGAGAGCTGGACATGGTCGAGCCCAAGCTCGGCCAGCCGGCTAAGCCGCGCCTCGGTCAGCCCAACGCCCGAGGTGATCAGGTTGGTGTAGAGCCCGGCGTCTCGCGCCCCCTCAGTCAATGCCTCGAGATCGCGCCGCGCCGCAGGCTCGCCCCCCGAAAGATGAAGCTGCAGCACGCCCATGGCGGCGGCCTGGCGAAACACATCGATCCAGGTCTCGGTGTCGAGCTCGCCACTGCGGCGGATCAGATCAAGCGGGTTCGAGCAATAGGGACATTTGAGCGGACACCGATGGGTCAGCTCCGCGAGCATGGCCAGCGGGATCGGCACTGGCACGGGCGCGGGCTTGGGCATCGACTGCGTCATGCCGCGACCCTCACATCGACCATCCGCCGCGCGACCAGCGTGTTCAGGAACTTCGCGACATCGGCGGCGATGCGGTCGAGGGGCGCGTTGTAGGTCTCGGCAAGCCCCGTCGAGATCGCGGCCAGCGAGCGCGCGCCATCGACCTCGCCGAGGATCGCGACGCCGATCTGATCGAGCTTGAGCGCGCGTTCGGGGGCGAGCAGGAACCAGGCTTGGCGGACCTCGCAGCGATGGACGCGCACTCCGCGGGGGATGACCGGGATATCCTCGGGGCTCAGTTTCATGCGGCCACGCGCAGGGCCTGGCCCGGCTGCCAGGCGCCGGGGCAGGGATTGCCGTTTACATAGACATGCTCGATGGCATCGAGCTGCGCCCAGAGCATCGAGCATTTGAAGCGCAGCGCCCCCAGAGCCGCTTCCTGGCTCTCTTCGCTGCGCGCATGGGCCTTCACATAGGCCAGGGCCCAGTCCGCATCTCGCGGGGCCTGGCTCAGCCGATGGCCGAAGTAGCGCAGTGTCTCCTCGGAGACGAAGTCATAGTGCTCGAGCATGCCGGCCACACGCTGGCCAATGATCATGGGCGAGAACATCTCGGTGAGGCTCGAGGCGATCGCTTCCAGGACCGTGCGATCCCGGACGAAGGCCACATAGGCGTCACAGGCGAAGCGCACCGCCGGCAGCGCGCCGGCCCGCGATGTGACGTACTGGCGCTCAAGCCCCAGCCCATCGGTCAGCGCCAGCCAGCGGCGCAGTCCCCCCTCGGGATGGTCGTCGATCTCGCCGTCATGATCCACGATCCGCTGGCGCCACTCACGGCGCATCTCCACATCGTCGAGACGCGCCATCAGCGTCGCGTCCTTGATCGGCACGATGCGCTGATAGCAGTAGCGGTTGAGCGCCCAGGCGCGCACTTCATCGATCGAGCAGCCCCCGGAATGGAGCCGCTGATGGAAGGGGTGGAGATGGTGATACTGCGTCGCGCCGATCTCGCGCAGCGCTTCTTCCATCTGCTCGGGGCTGCGCGTCATGGGCGGATCTCCATGCCGTCATAGGCGATCTCCCAGCCGGCAGCCTCCGCTTCTGCGCGCTCGGGACCATCCTGCCAGACCGGGTTGGTGTTGTTGATATGCACGAAGACCTTGCGGCGCACAGCGAGGGGCGCGAAGGCCGCGATCGACCCCTCAGGGCCGGACATCGACATATGCCCCATCCGCTGACCGGTCTTCTGGCCGACACCCTGCGTGATCATCTCATCGTCGCTCCACAAGGTCCCGTCAAAGAGGACGCAGGCCGCGCCCTCGAGCCGTTTCGCAAAGGCCGGGGTCAGGCGCGCGCAACCGGGGATGTAGTGGAGGGTGGCGCTGTCGTCGGTGATCTCGACACCCACCGTCTGCTCCCCGAGAAGATCGGTCTGCACCTGATCGCCCTCCATGAAGAGTGGCACCTTGCCGGGAACGGCGAAGAGGCGGGCCTCCAGGCCGGGAAGCAGCATGAACCATGCCTCAAGCGCGATCCGGTGGCGCGTCACGAAGGCGGGATCGAGGGCGTTGAAGATCGGATTTGCGTCGAGGACGCCTGCGATCTCTGCCGTCATGAAGAGGTCGAAGGCCTGCTTCTCCCGCAACGTCAGCAGGCCCGCGATGTGGTCGATATCGCCGTTCGTCAGCAGGACCGCGCCGATCGGCGTATCGCGCAGACCATGCTGTCCCGGATTACGGGGCTGCAGCGCCGGCCGCGCCATGATCTGCGCGCGCATATCGGGCGAGGCATTGAGCAGCGCCCAGGTGCTCCCATCCACACTCACCGCCAGAGAAGACTGCGTCGCCGTCCGTGCGGCTCCAGCCCCACGCCAAAACGCCGCGGAGTTCGCGGCGTTGCAGTTCCATTGCGGTAACCCGCCTCCGGCGGCGGCGCCGACGACCAGGGCGCGCAGGGCCATCCCTGCAGCCCGGCCAGCTGTTCCTTAGAACAGCTCCCCTTCGTCCTCAGCCGGGAAATACATGTTGATTTCCATGCCGCAGGTCACTTCTTCGATCTCAGGTGTGGTCCAGGCCATAACGTCCTCCCTATTTTTGTGCCAAAAAGTTACGCACCGGCTTGGGGAGGGTCAAGCCCAGAGCCGCCACCAAGCGAGCCGATGCCGCCTGAAGGAACCGGTCACCGCAGCGGGATCTCAGCGCGCATGTGCTGGAGCGGCCAGCGTCAGAAGAACCAGGCGAGCGACATCTCCACATAGCCATCCTTCTCGACGAAGGAGAGCGGATCGTTGAAGCCGTCCGTGTTGATGAAGAGCGCTGAGACGTTGAGCTTCAGCGAGTCCGTCAACCGCCTGCCGAAGGTGAGCGAATAGATCTGCGCGACGCTTTCGGTGTCGACATAGAACCCACCGGTCAGCTGGGTGCCGGCAACGTCGTTCTGATTGTAATTGAAGCCCAGGAACACGTCGTTCTCGAAGAAGTTGAGCGGCTGAAGCGCTGAGCGGTTGTCGTAGAGGTACTCACCGATCAGCAGCATCTGCGCATCGGTGTTGAACAGATCATTGAGCGTGTATTGTCCGCCAATCGTACCTGCGAAGGAGGTCTCGCCAGTGGCGAAGCGCACGGCACCCTCCAATGTGAACTGAAAATCCCCATTGGTCAGGGCGAACTCGCCACCCAGTTGCTGAATGTGTTGGTAGTTCGGCACGAAGACAATGTTCGGCTGTTCGGAGGCCAGCGTCGCCAGATCTTCGGTGACCAGTCCATCAAGCGTCTCAAGGACATCGTCGGTATCGATCTGTGGTGAGGAGGTGTCGAAGGGGTCATTGCTTGCTGCGTTAACGGCGTTGCAGATGTCCTCCGTCACCAATCCGCCAGGGCGCCGGCAGGTGAGCACCTGCGACGGGTTGCGGTCCGTCCCGTTGAAGTAGGAGACGGCGAAATCCACGGCGCTGTTGCCAAGGCGGAGCGAGGAGGTGTAGCGCGCTGCAAAGTCGAAATGCCGCCCCTTGCCCTCTTCGAACTGGGCATCGTCGTCATCGGTCAGGAAGGGCGCCCGAAAGCGCGCATTGTCATCACCGAAATCGCGCTCACGAAAACCGCCGAGGCCCCAGAGCCCCAAGCTCCCGCGCGAGCCGATGTCGATGTTGACGTTCACCATCGGCTGGCCCAAGCGGTCGCGCCGATTGGGGGCATCCAGCACGTCCTCCTGATTGATCACATCGACGGGACGATTGCCTTCGCTCACCCCCCAGAACTCGATGTTGGAGCCCACGAGCACATCGAAGCCGTCGAAGCTGCGCTGATAGAAGGCGCGGGGCAGATCGGCGCGCGTGGCATCGGTACGCGGATCCCATTGCCCAAACGCTTCCAGCACGGCCTGCCCCCCGGCGACAGGGGCGAAAAGCTCTACCCGACCGCTCAGGATCGGGGAGACGCCGGCATCATCCTGCCCGTCGTAGAGCCCGTCCTGCACGAAGATCCGCGTCGCCAGGGACAGCTCCCCACCGAAGGTGATGTCCTGTGCCGACGCTGTCGAGGACAACAGCAGAAACAGCGCAGAGACTGCGCCGAGTGCTAGGCCCTTCATCCCACCTCACCGATCCGACCTGCTCGCGTCGTGTGCCGACGTGTTTTTCTATTGGCGAGCAGTATAGGTGTCGGTGTCGCGTTTGTCTTGCTCAATTGAGGCGTTTGAGGGCCTGTGTGCTGAAATCGCGATCTCTCAAGCCCAAATCGAACTCGTGATCGGACCAGACAAGATCGGTGCTCCGACCGCTCAACAGGTTTTCCATCCGCATGAAGCCAGCCCGGTACACGCCATTGGGGAACTTCTCATGCCCCGAGATCTCAAGCGTCTTCAGATGCTTTTCGCCCCGGTCGAAGTAGAAGACTTGGTGGGTGATAAAGGTATCCGCTTCGATCCAGACCCGCTGGCGCGAGTAGCCCGAGCTCGATTTCGGGAAGCGGTCGATTACATGGCAGGTCGTCTCGGCGCGAGGGCAGGGCGCGTCTTCGATCCAGAGGTGATTGTATTCCTCCGCACTCTGATCGACCATGTCCTCATAGGCGAACTCGCTGCCGAGAAAGGCGCCCGAGCGGCCTGAGGACGTGATCCGCTTCACGCGACCGATGGCCGGCAGGTAGAGCCACTGATCGTCATCGAGCGCGTC
>JBCCLX010000218.1:0-7419 GCA_039026635.1 Pseudomonadota bacterium | reverse complement strand
TAGCAGGCGTGACCGTGCGGCCCATAGGCAGCCGCCCTGGATCCCCGGTCGAGCAGGGGATGACGCGTGCGGAGTGGCGTCAATCAGATCGGACAGGGCGTCAGCGCAAGGATGCGATGAACGATCTGGGCCCGCGTGTCGTCTCGGTTCGGACGCGCGACGTGCCCGCGCCCCACGGCGCTTCACCTTCCCCCTTCGAGGCGGCGCAGGACGGTGGCCGTCCCGGTGAATGGTTGATTGCCGTTGTCGCCTGGACCGGCTAGGAAATGAGAGATGGTTCCGCGCAGCAAAAGCCAGCGTGGATGAAAAGGGAATACGGTGAGGCGTACCCATCAGGGGCCGAGACCGTAGCTGCCCCCGCAACTGTGAGCGGTGAGCGGCACTCCATGACGCCACTGGGGCCCTGGGCCCTGGGAAGGCGGAGTGCCGGCGACGATCCGCAAGCCAGGAGACCTGCCATCACTGTGAAACCTTTGGCCGGGCGGGGTGCTTCGGTCGGGAGATGACGATGATGGCACAGCGGCTGTCCCAGCCTGCCTTGGCGCTCGATCCGCCCCTCCATCGACCATGGCTCTCGGCAGGCATTGCCCGGGGAGCACGCGGTGATGGACTTACCCGATACCTATACCGACCTGACGCAAGACCGCGATCGTCAAACCGCGCCCGCGCATAGCATCACTGTATGCACGCGCTGTCGGCGCACGGGGCAGCGGTGCCTGCCAGGCTATGAGCTGATCTCGAGGTTGCGCGCGGCCGTCGATCTGGCGCAGCGCAGCGGTCTCTTGGATGCCGATTTCTCGGTGGAGGGTGTGGCCTGTATGGCCGGCTGTGACAGGCCCTGCACCGTGGCCTACAGGGCGGACGGCAAGAGCTGCTACCTGTTTGGCGACATCGATGAGGGGGTGGACATCAACAGCCTGATCGCCTTCGCCGCGCAATATGCCGCGAGCGAGGATGGCTGGACGAGCGCGACTGAGCGCCCCCAGGGCCTCTCTGGCAAAACTCTGGCGCGCATCCCCTCTGCCATCGTGATCGAACGGCAGGCCCGTGGCGGGTGCTGCTGAGGTCATGGCCTGCGAGCGTCCCATACTGCCCCAGCCGCCCTTAAGCGCGCCGATCACGCTCGAGCAGGTCAGCTATCGCACGCGTCGTGGCACAGGGCTCGTGACTGACGCCTCGCTCGTTGTGCGGGCTGGGGAACACCTTGCGATCATTGGCCCGAACGGTGCGGGCAAGACGACGCTCCTGCGGATGATGGCCGGTCAGCTGCGACCTTCGGCCGGGCGGGTCCTGCTCGGCGACGACGATCTCGCGGGGCTCAGCCGTCGCGATCGGGCGCGGCGCATCGCGGTGATGGCTCAGAGCGAACGGCCGGACCTGCGCCTGCGCGGGCGCGACTACGTGGCTCTCGGCCGCATCCCGCACCAGCGGACGGCGTCGGCCTCAGCCCATGCCGCGGCCGTGGACCAGGCGCTTGTGACGGCCGGCGCCGTCTCGCTTGCGGATCGTCCTCTCGGCGCCTTGTCGGGAGGCGAGCGCCAGCGGTTGATGCTGGCCCGTGCCCTCGCGCAGGAGCCGAGCGTCCTGCTCCTGGATGAGCCGACCAACAATCTCGATCCCCGGGCGCGTGCCGATCTGCTGGCGCTCGTGGCGGGGCTCGGCATCACCGTTGTCGCCATTCTCCACGACCTGATGCTCGCGCCGGAGTTCGCCGATCGTGTCGCTGTGATGCAGGGCGGGCGTATCCGCTGCTCGGCGCGGCCGGAGGAGGCGCTATCCGAGGCGCTGATCCGCGATGTCTTCGATCTCGCCGTCTTTCGGCTGCCGCATCCCCGCGACGGCCGACCTCTACTCGTCTTCGACCGATCCCTGACCGAGGAGTCCTCCGCATGAAACCTGTCCTGCGTGTATCGGCCATCCTGGCCACCGTCCTGACCGTGCAGAGCGCGGCCGCCCACCCCGTGACCGTCGACAGCTGCGGCGAGCCGATCACGCTCGCCGCTGTACCCGAGCGTGCGGTCGTTCATGACCTCAACATGACCGAGATGTTCTTCGCCCTAGGCCTGCAGGAGCGCATGGTCGGCGTCAGTGGCATCACCGGCTGGTACAAGGTGGACGCGAGCTTTTCTGAACAGCTGGGCGACATCCCCGAGCTCGCGCCAAAATACCCCAGTATGGAAAACCTCATCGCTGCCGAGCCGGATTTCTTCTTTGCCGGCTGGTACTATGGGATGCGCCCGGGCGGTGAGGTGACGCCGGAGACCTTGGCGGCCTTCGATGTCACGACGCTCGAGCTGACGGAAAGCTGCGTGCATCTCGACAAGGAGGCGCCCGCGGCCTCGATGGAACTGCTCTTCGGCGACATGCTGAAGCTTGGCCAGATCTTCGACAAAGTGGCGGAGGCGGAAGCGCTCGTCGACGGCTGGCGGACAGAGCTGGATGCGATCGAGGCCTCGCTTGGCGACGGACCCGCGCCGCGCGTCTTTCTCTATGACAGTGGTGAGGATCAGCCCTTCACGGCCGGCCGTTTCGCGATCCCCACGGCGATGATCGAGGCCGCTGGCGGCAAGAACGTGCTCGATGATCTCGACATGAGCTGGGGGCGGACGTCCTGGGAGGCGGTGGCCGAGCGGAACCCTGAGTTCCTGGTGCTGCTCGATTACCAGGAGGGCGCGGGGTATCAGACGCTGCTCGACTTCCTGAAGGCCCATCCCGCGATGAGCGAGACGGATGCGGTGAAGAACGAACGCTTCGTCGCGCTGCGCTATGCCGAACTGACGCCGGGCCCCGCGAACATTGAGGCGATCAAGAAGATTGCGGCTGCGATGCATGGCCTTGAGTTCTGAGGGTGCCGCCCCGCGCAGCGGCCGGTCGACGGTGCTGCGCGGGGCCGCACGAGGCCCCCTGCGGGGCAAAGTGTTGGGCAAAGTGCTGGCCATCATGCCACCCACCATGCTGGGGACGATGTCCGGCATGACGGGGGCATGACCCTCCTGCGGGGGGTGATTTTGGCGGCAGCGCTGGGGGGTCTGCTGCTCCTGGCGCTGCTCGCCTCCATCGCCTTGGGCTCGACCTGGCTGCCCTTCGCCGATGTGCTTGCGATCCTTGGTGCGCCCTTGGGGGCGTTCCTGGGGCTTGAGGCGCCCGATGGGCCTGTCGCGCGGATCGTGCTCGAACTGCGGGCGCCGCGCGCGCTCTTGGCCGCGATGGTGGGGGCAGGGCTCGCGGTCGTCGGCATGCTGCTGCAATCGACGACGCGCAACGATCTTGCCGACCCCTTCCTCTTCGGGCTGTCCTCCGGCGCGGCGGCGGGGGCGGTCTTTGTGATCACTGTGAGTGGGGATGTCCTCGGTATCTGGACGCTCCCGATGGCGGCCTTCGTCGGCGGGCTCGCCTCGGCGGTGACGGTGCTGCTTCTTGTCTCGCGCACAGGGCTTGGCGGGCCCGAGCGCTTGATCCTGGCTGGGCTGGCCGTCTCCTTCCTCTTCGCCGCATTGACGAATTTTCTAGTCTTCGCCGGCGATCAGCGGGCGGCCCATTCGGTCGTGTTCTGGAGCCTCGGGGGGCTTGGGCTTGCCCGCTGGGACAATCTGGGCTTCGCGGCCGTGGGGCTCTTGGTGATCCTGGCAACCGCGCTTGGCATGCGCCATGCCCTCGATGCGCTGCTCGCCGGCGATGAGGCGGCGGACAGCCTAGGGGTTTCGCCGACGCGCAC
Organism: Pseudomonadota bacterium; assembly: GCA_039026635.1. Taxonomy (GTDB): domain Bacteria; phylum Pseudomonadota; class Alphaproteobacteria; order Rhodobacterales; family Rhodobacteraceae; genus Thermohalobaculum. Next base: position 3,704 of record JBCCLX010000218.1, on the reverse strand, counting down.
CCGCGTGCTGATCTTCGTGGCCGCGGCCTTTGCCACGGCGAGCTTTGTCGCGCTCTCCGGTGTCATCGGCTTCGTCGGCCTGATGGTCCCGCATCTGGGACGTGCCCTGGTCGGCCCGCTGCACGGGCCGTTGACGCTGACCTGCGCAGGCATTGGCGCCGTGCTGGTGCTGCTCGGCGACATTGCGGCGCGCACGCTGCTTGCCCCACAAGAGCTGCCGCTCGGCATCGTGATCGGCGCGGTTGGCGCCGTCTTCGTGGTCGCCTTGGTGGTGAGGCGCAGCTAGGGCGCCTCATCAGACCGGTGTACTACACGAGGGCCATCAGGCGGCAGGGTCCGCCCGTGCCACCCTGATGCTTCGGCGCGCCGACGACGAGGGTTGCGCCCGTGGCGGGCAGCTCGTCGAGATTGGCCATGTTCTCCAAAGCCCAGCGGTTGGCGGGCAGCCATGTGTAATGCGTGATGAAGTCACCCGAGAGCCCGTAGTCGATGGACAGGGTGTCAACGCCGACGCCTGCGACCTCGGCCTCCTCGAGCAGCATCGTCACCGCCTCCACATGGAAGCCCGGGAAATGCATCTTGCCGGCGTCATCGGCATTGCGGAACCCGGGCGTGCCGAGGCGCCCATGCCAGCCCGCGTCCTGTGCGACACACGCACCCTGGGGGATCGGGCCATGTTCGGCGATCCAGGCCTTCAGATCGTCCGGCGTCACCTGCGCATCGGGATCGGCCGCCGCCTTCTCGCGGATATCGACGATCGCGAGCGGGACGACGAGGCTTTCGACGGGCACTTCGTCGATGGAGGTCCCGCCATCGGTGAAGTGAAGGGGCGCGTCGATATGGGTGCCGGTATGCTCGTTCACCCGCAGCGACTTCAGATTGAAGCTGTTCTCGGCATAGGTGAACACGTCCTCGTCGAAGAACTGTTGCTCACCGAAGTAGGTCGGGAAGTCGTGGGTGAGCGTATGGGTGACATCGACGACCCGGCTTGCCGGCTGCGCAAGGACATCGCGCGGCGCGAGCGCGGCGCCGGCGGCAATCGCGGCCCCGGCCGCGGCCGTCCCGCGAAAGAGCTCACGGCGGCTGAGCGCCTTGCCCTTCACGTATTCCATGATGATTGGGTGGCACATGGCGGACCTCCTCCGGTGCTGACGCGGCAATCCGAAAAGGTTAACGCGCTGGAGGGCCGGTCGCAACGCAGAGCACGCCGACGGTATGGGTGGCGCGCGGCCCGTTCTGCGGCCCGCGCGCTCTTCGTGGTGCTAGATCACTCGGGCACGATATCGCCCGGCAGGGTGTTCACCGTCATCGTATCGCCGGGGCGGAAGTGGATAACCGAGCGGATAGACTCGCCCGCCTTCAGCAGATCGAAGGCCGTGTTGATCTGGCCATGGGTCATGTGGTGGGTGATGTAGGGGTCCACGCTAAACTCGCCGCGCATCCACTCATCCACCATGCCCGGCAGCTGGCTGCGCCCGCGCACTCCGCCGAAGGCCGTGCCCCGCCAGACGCGCCCGGTGACGAGCTGGAAGGGCCGCGTGGCGATCTCCTGGCCCGCGCCGGCGACGCCGATGACCGTGCACTCGCCCCAGCCCTTATGGCAGGCCTCGAGGGCCGCGCGCATCAACTCCACATTGCCGACCGCCTCGAAGGTATAGTCGAGCCCGCCGCCGGTCATCTCGACCAGTACGTTCTGGATCGGCTCGGCATAGTCCTTGGGGTTGATGCACTCGGTGGCGCCTAATGCCTTGGCCAGCGGGAACTTGGAGGGGTTGATGTCGATCCCGATGATGCGCGAGGCGCCATTGAGCACCGCGCCCTGGATCACCGCCATGCCGACGGCGCCAAGCCCAAAGACGGCCACCGTCGCGCCCGCCTCGACCTTGGCGGTGTTGCGCACGGCCCCGATGCCCGTTGGCACCGCGCAGCCCATCACCGAGGCTTTCGAGAGCGGTGCTTCCTTGGTGATCTTCGCCACCGAGATCTCCGGCAGCACCGTGTATTCGCTGAAGGTGCTGGTGCCCATGTAGTGCAGGATCTGCTTGCCCTTATAGGAGAAGCGCGAGGTACCATCCGGCATCAGGCCCGCGCCCTGGGTCTTGCGGATCGTCTGGCAAAGATTGGTCTTGCCCGATTTGATGTAGGGGCAGTCCGGGTCCTCGGGCACATAGAGCGGGATCACATGGTCGCCCGGCACGACAGAAGTCACGCCCTTGCCGACCTCCTCGACAATGCCGCAGCCCTCATGGCCGAGGATGCAGGGGAAAAGGCCCTCGGGGTCCTCACCGGACAGGGTAAACACGTCCGTGTGGCAGAGGCTGGTCGTCACGATCCGGACCAGGACCTCCCCCTCCTTCGGGCCCTCCAGATCGATCTCCTCGATCTCCAGCGGTTTGTTGGGCTCCCAGGCAATGGCAGCACGCGTTTTCATGATGGCTCCTCCCCAGCAGTGAGCGTTAGTGCACGATCCGTCCCCTCAACCCGTCTGCCGGATTGAGGGGCGGGTCAAGCAATAGCTGTCACAGCTCACTCGGCGGCCTGGGGGTTGCGCCAGACGGGGAACGGGTCGGGCAGATCGGGCAGCGCATCGGGGCCCGGGGCCAGGTGCTCTGGCACCAGGCAATCGTCGAGCTGCGCTTTCAGGCTCGCCCAGTCGATCCCAGCACCGATGAACACGATCTCCTGGCGCCGATCGCCCCAAGGCTCGATCCAATGCTGCTGCATATAAGCACGGCCCGCATCATGATCGGGCCAGTGCTTCTTGGGCACCGCCGCCCACCAGGTGCCGAGCGGTTTGACCGAGGAGAGCGCACCGGCCAGCGAGAACTCCGCCACCCACTCGGGCCGTGTCGCGATCCAGAAATGGCCCTTGGCACGGATCACCCCGCGCAGAGCGCCATTCAGCACAGCCATGATCTTCTCCGGCTCGAAGGGCTGACGCGCGCGGTAGACATAGCTGACCACGCCGTATTCCTCCGTCTCGGGCACATGGTCCGCGAAGCCGTAGAGCTCCTTGGCCCACATCGGGTGCTCATGCGCTTTCTCGAAATCGAAGAGGCCCGTGTCGAGGATGCGCTCGGCCGGCACCTCGGAATAGTTGGTCTCGATGATCTTGGCATCCGCGTTGAGGCTACGGATGATTTTGCGGGCCGCATCGACCATCTCGGGCGCCGCATCGTCGACCTTGTTGAGGATGACCACATCGGCAAACTCAATCTGCTCGGTCAGCAGATCGACCAGCGTCCGCTCGTCCTCCTCCCCCATGGTCTCGCCGCGGTCGCGCAGAAAGTCGCGGCTCGCGTAGTCTTTGAGCAGGTTCACCGCATCGACGACGGTGACCATCGTGTCGAGGCGGGCGACGTCCATCAGGCTCTCGCCTTCCTCATCGCGGAACTCGAAGGTTGCGGCCACGGGCAGCGGCTCCGAGATCCCGGTCGACTCGATGAGGAGGTAATCGAACCGGCCCTCTCCCGCGAGCCGGCGCACTTCGTCCAGCAGATCGTCGCGCAGCGTGCAGCAGATGCAGCCGTTCGACATCTCCACCAGGGTCTCGTCAGTGCGGCTGAGCTCGGTGTCGGCGCGCACTAGATCGGCATCGATGTTCACTTCGGACATATCGTTGACGATGACCGCCACGCGGCGGCCCTCGCGGTTGTTCAGGACGCGGTTCAAAAGCGTTGTCTTGCCTGCGCCTAGAAACCCCG
>JBCCLX010000217.1:0-7431 GCA_039026635.1 Pseudomonadota bacterium | reverse complement strand
CGCACGCGCGATGCAGCCGCCGCGGCTTCGTCCGCATCGTCACGACCGAGCATGCGGGCGACAGCCGCGTAGAGTGACAGGATCAGCCGTGCACGGTCGGCCCCCTGGCCGACGTGATGCTCATAAGCCTCGTAGCCTTCTGTGATGCTCTCCGGATCGCCATGCAGGCGCAGATCCCAGCAGGTTTCGGCAAGAGCGAGCAGCTGGAGACGCACGCCCTCAAGCGTTCGCGCCACCGAACATCCCAAGCGCCCCGCGCTACGCTGCGCCCGCTCTGAGGCTTTTCGAGCCACCGCATGGGCTTCTTTCTCTCCCGGCTCACCGGTGCGCATGTCGCCATGGGCGACCAGACATTGGATCTCGGACCACCAATCCCGCCGCCACGCGTTGTAGAGGTGGACGACAGGGTCGCTGTGCAGAAGCTCCGGGGCCGCGTCGTCCCGCTCCATGCTTTCGCGCAGGTTGAGGATCAAGGACCGCTCATCGCCCAAGAGCAGCCAGTTGAGGCACACGCCCCATCGCCGCGCGAAGACGAGCACGGCCTTTAGGTCGTTGATTTCATCATCCGTCAGCGCGAGAACGGCCGCCGCTTCGTCTTCAGGCATGGGGTTGGAAAAAGCTGCCGACGGCACCCGATAGGCGGCCACCACCTTGGCAATCCGCCCCCGGATGGCAGCCGGGGACACCGCATAGCGATGCTCTCTAGCAAAGACTGGTGGCCCAGCACCCAGCATGCTGCTCGACGCGCAGACGACGGGCGGCGCGATGGCTTCTCGTTGGTTCAACATTTTCTTCTCCTGATCGGTTCTGGACGCAGGAGAAGGCCTCTGGCTTGGCTCAAGACTGACATATAGCTTACACGGTGATCAGGCGATAGGCCTGAGAAACGCATAAGTCTATGATTTCATTGGCGAGCCCGGGAGGACTTGAACCCCCAACCTGGCGATTAGAAGTCGCCTGCTCTATCCAGTTGAGCTACGGGCCCGGCGGGTCATTGCATAGCGGTGGCGCGGCAGGGCGGCAACGGGGATCGCGCGCCGGTGCCGCCGCCCTTTCGGCCCATGGTGAAGCACCCTTTCCCCAGGGTACGCTAACCCGAGGCGCAACCCGCGCCGGTGGCTGCGAGGGAGCCCGATCATGGCCGATGCCTTCACACTGGAGAGCCTCTTCAACCTCGGCGTCCTGCTGTTCCTGCAGGCCGTCCTCGGCTTCGACAACCTTCTCTACATCTCGATCGAGAGCCAGCGGGCGCCAGCGGCCGATCGCGCGCGCGTGCGCCAGCAAGGGATCATCATCGCCATCGCGCTGAGGCTGGTGCTGCTCTTCGTGATGATCGCGCTGATCGACGCGCTCTCGGAGCCCTTCTTCGTGCTGGATGTGGCAGGGATCATCGAGGGGGGTGTGAACTTCTCGACCATCGTCTTCGTCTTCGGCGGTGGCTTCATCATGTGGACGGCGATCAAGGAGATCCGCCATCTGCTCCAGTTGGACGATCCGGAGCATGCCCATAGCGAGAAGGGCGAGAAATCGGCCACGCAAGTGATCGCGCTCATCGTCTTCATGAACCTCATTTTCTCCTTCGACTCGATCCTCTCCGCTCTCGCGATCACAGATGTCTTCCTGGTCCTGGCAGCGGCCATCGTGATCTCGGGAGCGGGGATGTATCTGCTGGCGGACACCGTCTCGGATTTTATCGCCAAGAACCGGAAGTACGAGGTGCTCGGCCTCTTCATTCTGCTGATCGTGGGCGTGGTGCTGCTGGGCGAGGCGGGACATGCGGCCGAACCGCACCTGCACCTCTTCGGCTATCCGGTGGAGCCGATGTCCAAGACGACGTTTTACTTCTCGGTGGCGGTGCTGGTGGCCGTCGACATTATCCAGTCCGGCTATCAGCGTAAGCTGGCGATCCTGCGGGAGCGGGAGCAGGAGGCGAAAGCCGCGGTGAAGGCTGCCGTCCGCACCAGCACCTAAGCGCCTCGCTCAGGCCGGGCGCCGCCCCAGGTGCTCGGCCAGCCGGCGCGGCAGACGGCCATCAAGAAACACGAGGCCGAGGGCAATGATGGCGAGGCCGGCCAGATGCTGTGCCTCGATCCGCTCCCCAAGGATGAGCCAGCCGAGCAGGATCGCGGAGGGCGGCACCATCAGGGTGACGAGCATCACATTGCCCGCCCCTGCGATGGCGAGGATGCGGAAGAACAGCACATAGGCGAGCGCGGTCGAAAGCAGCGCGAGGCCGATGACCGAGGCCCAGATCTCGAGGCCTGGCAGCGGGATCGCCCAGGGTCGGTCAATCACGATGGCCGGGATCGCAAGAAGCAGGGTCGATGCCGTGACTTGCCCCGCCGCCGCTTCCACCGACCCGATCCCGAGTGCACGAAACCGCCGTCCCCAGAGACCCGCGACACCATAGGAGACTGTCGCGAGCAGGACCGCGAGCTGCGCGATCACAGCGGCACCGAGGCCGCCAAGCGCTTCCCATCCGATCAGCACCGTGACCCCGAGGATGCCGAGCGCGACACCGGCAGCGCGCAGGCCCGTCAGCCGCTCATCGGCCGTGAAGAAATGGGCGAGCAGGACGGCGGAGACCGGCGTCATCGCATTGATGATCGAGGCGAGACCGGACGCGATCTCCGTCTGCGCGCTGACGATGAGGGTGAAGGGGATGAGGTTGTTGAGCACCCCCATGCCGGCAAAGGCGACGAGCGCGGGGCGGGATAAGGGCAGCCGCCGGCCCGTGATTGCCAGCAGCGCAAGAAGGGCCGCCGCTGCCAGAGCCACCCGCAGCCAAACGAGCGTGAGCGGCGGGAGGGCGCTCACGGCGACCTCGACGAAGAAGAAGGAGCCGCCCCAGAGGACGGAGAGCACAATGAGGAGCGCCCAGGCGGTGTTCGTGATCTGCATGCTGGGCCCTCTCTCGCGCTTGGCGCCCCGGACCTCGCACAGGTGCACAGCCTGCGTCAGCCCGGATCCTGCTCCCTCGCTTGTCGCGCGCGCGCGCCGGCTCTAGGAGAGGGGCGAGGCCCATTCGGAGACTGTCATGACCGACGTGATCGAGACCGCGCCCAGCACAGATGACGCCGTGCTCGCCTATGAAGAACCCGCGCCGAAACGCTACTCGGGGGCGACGGGGGATTGGGAGGTGGTGATCGGCATGGAGGTGCATGCCCAGGTCGCCAGCACCTCGAAGCTCTTCTCCGGTGCCTCCACCGCCTTTGGGGCGGAGCCGAACAGCAATGTGAGCCTCGTCGATGCCGCCATGCCGGGGATGCTGCCGGTGATCAATGCGTTCTGCATCGAGCAGGCGATCCGGACGGGCCTCGGCCTGAAGGCCACGATCAACAAGCGCTCGATCTTCGACCGCAAGCAGTACTTCTATCCCGACCTGCCCCAGGGCTATCAGATCAGCCAGTTCAAGCATCCGATCGTGGGTGAGGGCGAGGTGCTGGTCGATATCAAACCCGGCATCGCGCGGCGCGTGCGCCTTGAGCGGATCCACCTGGAACAGGACGCCGGCAAATCGATACACGATATGGATCCGACGAAATCCTATGTGGATCTCAACCGCACGGGGACCGCGCTCATGGAGATCGTCTCGCGCCCGGATCTCCGCGGGCCCGAGGAAGCAGCGGAGTATGTGCGCAAGCTGCGCCAGATCATGCGCTATCTCGGCACCTGCGATGGGAACATGCAGGAGGGAAGCCTCCGCGCCGACGTCAATGTCAGCGTCTGCAAGCCGGGCGCCTATGAGCGTTTTCGCGAGACCGGCGATTTCGGTCAGCTGGGCACGCGCTGCGAGCTGAAGAACATGAACTCGATGCGCTTCATCATGGCCGCCATCGACCATGAGGCGCGCCGTCAGATCGACATCATCGAGGACGGCGGCACCGTCGATCAGGAAACCCGTCTCTACGACCCAACCAAGGACGAGACGCGCTCGATGCGCTCAAAGGAAGAGGCGCATGACTATCGCTACTTCCCCGATCCCGACCTCCTGCCCCTGGAGCTGACCGACGAAGAAATTGCGGCCGTGGGCGCCACGTTGCCGGAGCTGCCGGATGCGAAGAAGGCGCGGCTGGTCAATGACTTTGGCGTGACGGAGTACGACGCCAGCGTCCTGGTCGCCGAGCGGGCCAACGCGGATTTCTTCGAGGAGGTTGCCGCCCATGGCGACGGCAAGCAGGCCGCCAACTGGGTGATCAACGAGCTTTTCGGCCGCCTCAACAAGGAAGGCCACACCATCGCCGAGAGCCCGATGACGACGGCGCAGCTGGGCGGCATCCTGGGGCTCATCAAGAAGGGCGATATCTCGGGCAAGATCGCCAAGGACCTCTTCGAGATCGTCTACACCGAAGGCGGCGACCCGGCCGAGATTGTCGAGGCGCGCGGCATGCGCCAGGTGACCGACACGGGCGCCATCGAGAAGGCGGTCGACGACGTGATCGCCGCGAACCCGGATAAGGCGGAGGCAGCCAAGGCCAAGCCCTCGATGGCGGGCTGGTTCGTGGGCCAGGTCATGAAGGCCACCGGCGGCAAGGCAAACCCGCAAGCGGTCCAGGGGATCGTCAAGGCGAAACTCGGGCTCGAGTGAACCCTGCCCAGCGCCTCCATCACATACAGCTGAAGGGGTCTCGCGACGGCTTTCCAAAGCCGACGCGAGCGGGCATACAGTGAAGCTGTAACACCCTCGAACCGGAGCACAGGGAGAAGCCGGCCGTGGAAATCTTCGATCTCGAGAACACGCTGATCATCGAGCTCGCAACAGGCGATGTCGTCATCGAACTCTTTGAGGACGTGGCACCCCTGCATGCCGAGCGGCTGAAGATCGTCGCCCGCGCCGAGGCCTATGACAATGTCGCCTTCCACCGGGTGATCGATGGCTTCGTGGCCCAGACGGGCGACATCTCCTTCGGCAATCTCGAGCTGAACTACGACCCCGATCGCGTCGGCACCGGCGGCTCGATCCTGCCTGATCTGCCGCTCGAAGCCTCGGATATCCCCTTCGAGCGCGGCATCGTAGGCATGGCGCGCGCCTCGGACCCGAACAGCGCCAACACGCAGTTCTTTATCAACTTCGATGCCGCGCCCAACCTCAACGGTCAGTTCACGGTCGTCGGCCAAGTGGTGCGCGGCATGGAGTTCGTGGACCAGATCAAGCGCGGCGATCCGCTCAACAACGGCGCGGTGACCGATCCGGATCGAATGATCGACGTGAATGTCGCCATCGATGAGCTGGGCCAGGGGGCCACACAGGCCGAGGCACTCGGCGTGGCGCTGCTCTATGAGGTCGGTCTCGATCGGGACGGCCAACTCGATTTCGAAGGCTACAACTTCTGGGTCGATGTCTTCGAAGGCGGCACGCCCGTGGACGATATCGCGCAGTCCTTTCTCGTCTCGGCTGAGTTCGAGCTGAATTACGGTAACGTCGACAGCCTGACCGATCTGCAGCTCGTCGAGCAGTTCTACTTCAACGTGCTCGATCGCGCCGGGGAGCAGGGCGGCGTCGATTTCTGGGTGGGTCAGCTTGGCCGCGACGACTTCGACCGCGCCGATCTGCTCGTTGCTTTCGCCTTCAGCGAAGAGTTTGCTGATAGCGCGCCCTTCGAAGGTACGCTCACTGAAACCTTCCCGGGCGAGTGGCAGCTCATCTGATCGCGATCCCGCCCCTTCGGCCCGGTTGGTACTGGATTAGCCGGGCCGTATTGATCTCTGACAAGGCGGCGCGCGCTGCTGGGATCTCTCTTCGCGCGATGAAGAAAGAGCGAGGAGAAACGCCATGAGCCACGTCCCCCACGAGCTGCCGGAAATGCTGGGCATGGACGCGCATGCCATCACCACCTGGGCCGAGAGCGATGCGCATATCGCCCGCCAGGTCGAGGAGTATCACACGCTCAACCGCGCCATTCACCGCGCCGAGACGGACGTCGAACCCACCTCCGACGACCACCTCCACGCCATGAAACGCGACCGCCTCGCCCTCCTCGACGCGCTTCGCGCGGCACAGGCGACGGCTGACGCCTGAGAGAGCTGACGCAACGTCGGCGTTCGGTACTGGCACCGACAGCGCAGGCCTTGCCGAAACGATGCGCTCAGCGGTCGTCGATGGGGCCTCCTGTGCCAGTTGGGCGCATTTGTTCGGCTTCGATGACGTCGAGGTTTGCGCGGGTCGCGGCGCCGATGGCTTGGCGTTCCTCGGGCGTCATGTCCTCGCGCTTGTCGAGGTCGGGGATGCGGACGGTGACCTCGCGATGGGCGAATTTGATGCCCTCGCGGTCGAAAAGCTCGCGGATATCGGCATAGACGCGTTTGCGCACGGCCCATTGATCGCCCGGCTTGGTCATGAACTTGACCCGGACGATCATGGCGCTGTCCTCCATCTGGATCACGCCCTGGGATTTCAGAGGCTGCAGGAAGAGGTGGCCGACGACGGGATCGTCGAGCAGGCTTTGGCCGAGCTTCTTCACCAGCTTGCGCACCTTCTCGACATCCGTGTCGTAGGTGAGGCGCAGCGGTAGTTTCATCATCACCCAGTCGCGGCTGAAGTTGGTTAGGAACTGGACCTCGCCGAAGGGGATGGTGTGCAGCATCCCAAGGTGATGACGCAGCTGGAAGCTGCGGATCGAGATCTTCTCCACCGTGCCCTTCACGCTGCCCACATCGATGTACTCGCCCTTTCGGAAGGCGTCATCGAGCAGGAAGAAGGCGCCGGAGATGATGTCACGCACCAGAGTCTGCGCCCCAAAGCCGATGGCAAGGCCGACGACGCCGGCACCGGCGAAGAGGGGGGCGACATTGATCCCCATTTCGACGGCCACCAAGAGCGCGACGGTCACGCCGATCACCGCGAGGATGAAATTGCGTACAAGCGGCAAGAGCGTCGCGATCCGCGTCGCCCCAGCACCGCCTCCCTCGCCATCCAGCATCGCCCCGGCGCCGTCATCATCCGCGCCTTCTTCCGCGATCTTGCGGTCGAGCCAGATCCGGGCGGCATGGAACGCGATATAGCCGATGAAGAGGACATCGATCACATCCTCGGCCACGCCGAAGAAGGCGCTCTCGGCAAAGATCGCACGCCCGCCCCAGTACCAGACGACGAGCCAGGCGCCGACGCCGAGGGCCAGCAGCGAGGCGATGCGGCGCGCGAGATCCTCGAAGGTGCGCATGCCCTGTGGGGGCGGGGTGACGGCTGTCTCCGGCGCGGTGCCCTCGGGGGGCGTTTCGCTGGGACCGGCGCTGGCGGCAGGGTCGGCCGCAGCATCCGCGGCGACGCTCCGGCGCGGGCCACCGCCGTCATCTCCGTCCTCATCGCTGCCGTCGAGCCGCCAGGCGCTCTCGCGGATTGCGGCGCGCTCCTCCTCCTCGACGGCCGCTTCCGCCGCACGCGCTTCGACGGCGGCATTGATCGCGGCGATCCGGCGCTGTCGGTCGAAGATG
>JBCCLX010000216.1:0-7450 GCA_039026635.1 Pseudomonadota bacterium | reverse complement strand
GTCCAGAGCAATGGCGCGTTGCTGGCCGCCGCCCGGCGAGCCGCACCCGATGCCTATCTGATCTACAAACCGCACCCGGATGTGGAAGCGGGGCTCCGGCTCGGCGCGCTCAGCAGGGGAGAGGCCGCCATCGCCGACGAGATTGCCACGCGCAGCGATGCCAACAGCCTGCTGGCGCGGGCCGATCACGTCTGGACAATGACCTCGCTGATTGGCTTCGAAGCGCTCCTGCGCGGCATTCCCGTCACCTGCGCGGGCGTGCCCTTCTACGCCGGCTGGGGGCTGACGACCGATCTTGGGCCCGTGCCATCACGGCGACGGGCGCGACCCTCGCTCGAGGCACTCGTCTGGGCCGCGCTGATCGCCTATCCGCGCTATGTGGATCCGGAGATTGGGCGAGCAACGACGCCCGAACGCCTCGTCGCCCGCCTCGCCACCGGCCGCTCGGCGCCGCGCGGCAGTCTCGGGCGCCAGGCGCTATCGGCCGCGCAATCGGCCCTTGGCGCGCTAGGGCTTGTGCGCTGGCGCTAAGCGATCGCCAGCGAGGGCGCGACCCGCGACGCCTTCGCCGCGCGCGATGCCGAGGCTCTGTCCCGTCTCCAGGATCAACCCGGCCAGGGCCTCCGCAAAGCTGCGGGGTAGAAAGAGGGCGAAGGCTTCCGGCTCGGCCTGGACCGTCACCCCCACATGGCCAATCTCGGTGCTCGCCACGCGGCCGACGGGAAACGCCTGAGCCCGCCAGTCGAGCGGGCCCAGGCGCGCCATCAGCGCCACGCGCCCAGGCCCGGAGAGGCGCACCCGCCAGCGGGCCTGCGTCAGATCCAAGACCGTGCCGGCCTCTCCCGGCTCCGGCGACCGCACAGGCCCGTCCTCAACGACGACCCAAAAGCGCAGCGGCTCGGTGCGCAGCACAGCGCCAAGCCCAGCCGTCAGCGCCTGACCCGGCCCCGGCGCCGTGCCGACACCGACGCTTGCCGCGGCGGCAGTACCGGCCGCCGCCAGCGCCTCGGGCCAGGCCGTGACCTGCCAGAGGGCAGCCATCGGCGCCTCGCTAAGGGTCACCTGCGCGGCCTCCATGCCCCGCAGCAACGCCGGAGCCGCAAGCGCTGCGGGCAAGGGGCTCGTGAGCGCGGGCGCCCCCTCGCCCCCCGCAGCGGCGGTCATCACCTCCGAGATGGCAACGGCCTCAGGCATGCATCCGCTCCCCTTTCGGATCGTATCGATGGGCCGAGAGCACCTGCGCGCGACAGGAGCGGCCGGCCACGGGCTCCTCCACCAGGATCTCGCGCCCCTGCCAGGCGCTGGCGCCACCGGCAACGAAGCCGATCCCGAGCCAGCCGCCGAAGACCGGGCTCTCGGTCACGCCCGTGATCCAGCCAACGCCATGGCCGTCATTGCCGCCCATGGACACGTCCGGATCGCAGAGGAGCGCGCCGCCAGAGAAGCGCACGCCGTCCTCGACCGGGATGACATGGACGAGCTCCGCGCGACCCTCGGCCTGCAAGTGCGGTCGCTGCATCATCGCCGCGCCGAGGAAGGGCTTCTTGGTTGACGCCATGCGCCCGAGGCCCGCATCCGCCAGCGTCGTGCGGCCATCGAGCTCTGCCGCCGTCACATGGCCCTTCTCGATCCGCAGAGCGCCCAGTGCCTCGAGCCCATAAGGCGCCCCGCCCTCAGCCGCAGCCGCTTCCGCCAGCGCGTCCCAGGCGAGCGCGCCCCAACCGGCCGGGGCATAGACCTCATAGGCCCGCTCGCCCGAGAAGCTGATCCGCGCGATCAGCACTGGCACGACACCGCCCGCCACCGCGAGGTGCGCCCCGGTGACCCCCATGAAGGGCAGCGCGCCGTCGCTGACATCGCCGCCGGTCAGGACACGTTCGAGCACCGCCCGCGACCGAGGCCCCGCCACTGCCGTGCCCGCCCATTGGTCGGAAACGGAGGCAACCGTGACGCGCAGCTCTGGCCAGCGCCAGGCCAGCAGCTCCTCGAGCCAAACCATCACATGCGCGGCCTCGGCCGTGGTGCAGGTCATCAGGAACCGGTCTTCGGCCAGGCGCCAGCTCACACCATCGTCGAGCACGATCCCGTCATCGCGCAGCATCACGCCATAGCGACATTTGCCGACGGGCAGTTTCGCAAAGCCGTTCACATAGACGCGGTTCAGGAACTCAGCCGCATCCGGGCCCTGAACGTCGATCTTGCCGAGCGTGGAGACATCGACGATGCCACAGGTCTCACGCACCATGGCGGCCTCGCGCACATAGGCCTCATCGATCCCCTCGCCCGGTCCTGGATAGTACCAGGCACGTTTCCAGGCACCGGCATCGGTGAAGGGCGCGCCGGCGGCCTCGTGGCGGGCATGCATGGGCGTGCGCCGGATCGCCTGCCAATGGGCCCCGCGCGCGCGCCCCGCCAGCGCGGCGATCGGCACGGGCGTGTAGGGCGGGCGGAAGGTCGTGATCCCCGTCTCCGGGATCGACTGGCCGAGCGCGTCGGCAAGCAGCGCAAGCCCCCCGATGTTGCCCGTTTTGCCCTGATCCGTCGCCATGCCGAGCGTGGTGTAGCGCTTCATATGCTCAACCGAGCGATAGCCCTCCTGCGCGGCCTGGCGCACATCGGCGGTGGTCACATCGTGCTGCGGGTCGAGGAAGCTCTTGAGCTTGCGGCTCCGCATCTTGACTTCATGCAGCGCCATGGGCGCACCCAACGGCGCCACGCGCTCGGGGCGTTGAGGCGCCGCGCTGCCCCGGAGGGCGGCGACCGCCTCGGCACCGGCGGCGCGGCCATCAAGCACGCAAGCCTCAGTCGACCAATGCGCAGAGGCGCTGCCGGCGAGGGCAAGGCCGGCGGGCGGTTCCCCGGCCAGGAAGCAGCCGAGATCGCCATTCCAAACCGGTTTGACGCCGCGATGGGCGACGAGATGGATAGCAGGCGACCAGCCGGCCGAGGTGCCGACACAGTCCGCGCGCCGGTCTCGTTCGGCAGAGGCGACGGCGATCCCGCCCGCCCCCGTCGCCTCGCGCGCCCGACCGATCATCAGGCGGCTCACAGCCTGCGCCCCCTCGGCATCGACGGGCAGGTAGCCCTCCAGCACTTCGACGCCCGCGGCGCGCGACATCTCGGCCGCCTCGCTGCCGTCGGGCCGAGCGTCCATGACCGTCACCTCGACCCCGGCGCGCGCGAGGACGGTCGCATCCGCATGCCCGCCGTCATGGGCGGTGGCGATGAAGGCACGGCTGCCCGGGCCCACGCCCCAGCGCGAGGCATAGCGCTCCATAGCACCGGCCAGCATGACGCCCGGGCGATCATTGTTGCCAAAGGCGATCGGTCGCTCGATGGCACCGGTCGCCAGGATCACGCGGGCCGGGCGCAGGATGCGGATGGCCGCGCGGGGCAGAGCCGGGTCCGGATCGCCCTCATGCTCGGTGATCCGCTCGTAGATGCCGAGCACATTGGTATCATAGAGCCCGAAGGCCGTGGCCCGGCGCAGGACGCGGGCACTGGCAAGCCCAGCTTCCTGGGCCGCGATCCAGGCATCGGCGGGCTGACCCTCAATGATCTCATCCCGCCCGATTGCACGGCCACCAAGGGCAAAATCCTGCTCGATCAGCACGACATCGAGGCCGGCGGCGGCTGCCTCCGTGGCAGCAGCCAGGCCCGCGGGGCCGCCACCGATCACAGCGACATCGCAGAAATCGTGGATCACGTCATAGGCGTCATGATCCTTCGCCATATCCGCCGGATCGGCGGCACGACCCATGCCAGCAGCCCGGCGGATCAGCTTCTCGAACTGCATCCACTCCCAGGTGCCCTTGCCGGTGATGCCGAAGAAGGTCTTGTAGTAGAAACCGGCCGTGAAAAAGCTGCCTAGCAGGTCGTTCACCTGGCCAAGGTCGAAGCGCACCGAGGGCCAGGCGTTCTGCCCGAAAGCCTCGAGCCCTTCGAAGAGCTCCACGGCCGGCGCCTTGGCGTTCGGTTCGCGCCGCGCGCCCTTGCCGATGGTGACAAGCGCGCCCGTCTCTTCGGGTCCCGCGGTCATCACCCCCCGGGGGCGGTGATACTTGAAGCTCCGTGCGACCGGGCCGATGCCGTTGGCCAGGAGCGCCGAGCCGAGCGTATCGCCCGCGAGCCCCGTATAAGCCTTGCCGTCCCAGCGGAACCGGATCGGTTGGGTGCGATCGACGACGCCGCCCTCGCGCAGCCGATAGCCGCTCATTCGGCGGCCTCGCCGGGCAGGGTGGAAGGCGGCACGCTCAAGCCTGCCTCGGCGGCCATGGCCGCGGCCATCGTGGGTGAGGCATACTCAACCGAGAGGATCTCATGGGTCAGCGTATTGCGCACGATCTTGAGAAAGGAGCGGCAGCCGAGCGTGTGCTGCCAAAGCTCCACGGCAACCCCCCGCGGGTTCTCCCGAAGGAAGATCGCGTCGCACCAGGCTTCATAGGGCGCGTCGAGCGGCGGATAGGTGATCGAAGCATCTCCCAGATAGGTAAACTCGCTCTGGTCGCGGGGCCCGCAAAAGGGGCAGTGGATGAGCATCATCGCGCGCTCTCCTCGTTGCGGTCATATCGAAGGCCGCCGCCGAGACGGGGCCGAAAACCAACGGCCGTCCAGAAGGTCTGCGCCTCCCGCCGGCGGGTGTGAAGGAAAACGGGTCGATTGCCCGGCAACTCCATCAACAGGAGCCGAGCAAAGGCGCGCCCGATGCCGCGGCGACGCAGATCCGGGCGCACGACGAAATGGCGCAGGTAGATCCCCCGCCGTCGCTCGCGCCAGAGCGCATATCCCGCCGTCATTCGCCCAAGCCGCGCGACCCCGAGACGGTCGCCCCGCGCCATCAGCCCTTCGAGCAGGCGCGAGGCGGCCGAGGGCGCAAGCGACACACCGTTCGCCTTGTGCAGATTGCAGGCGAGAAACGCCAAGAAAGCGCGATCTCCGGCCTCAGGCGGGGTCAGCCGAAGGACCGGGGCGCCGCCGAACCGGCGCGAGCTGAGAGGACCGCTCAGTGCCATCTGTGCTGCGGCCCATGGCCGCCCTCGTCGATCTGCTCACCCTCGCAATAGCGTGCCAGCGTCAGGCGCGCGGCGGCCTCATGGGGCCGCCCTGTCGCGATCAGATGCGCGAAGGTGTGGCCCGAGGCCGGCGTCGCCTTGAAGCCGCCATAGCACCAGCCGGCGTTGAGATAGAGGCCGGAGACGTCGGTCTCGGTGATGAAGGGCGAGCCGTCTGGCGTCATGTCCATCACACCCGCCCATTGGCGCAAGAGCCGCACACGGCCGAGCGCCGGCATCAGGTTGACGCAAGCCTCCATCACATTGCGGTAGACGGGCAGGTTCCCCCGCTGGGCATAAGACGGGATGAGGTCGATGGGCCCGCCAAAGACCATGCCGCCCTTGTCCGACTGCGAGATGTAGAAATGCGCGCCGGCGGAGAAGCCGAGCACCTGGTCGAGGATCGGCTTGATCGGCTCGGAGACATAGGCCTGCAGCTTATGCGTCTCGATGGGCAGCCGCCCGAGCCCGGCCTTCTCGGCCACGACCGAGGTGTTGCCGGCCACGGCCAAGCCGATGCGCTCGGCATAGATCTCGCCGCGCGAGGTCTCGACCCCGACCACCTGGCCGGCCTTGTGGATAAAGCCCGTGACCTCGCAATTCTGGACGATGTCGACACCGAGCGCGGAGGCGGCGCGCGCAAAACCCCAGTTGACCGCATCATGGCGCGCCGTACCGCCCCGGGGCTGGACGAAAGCCCCCAGGATCGGATGCCGCCCATCCATCTCCAGCGCCGGCACCCGCTTGCGCAGCATATCACGATCCCACCACTCGCCGTCGGAGCCCGTGTTGCGCATCACATTGTAGCGCCGGGCCATGGCGTCGCGCTGGCCGGGTGTCGAGACCAGCACGACATGGGCGCGCTGGCTGAACATCGTGTTGTAGTTCAGGTCATGGGAGAGGTTCTCCCAGAGCTTCAGCGAATGCTCGTAGAATTCCCGGTTCCCCGGCAGCATGTAGTTCGAGCGCACGATCGTGGTGTTGCGCCCCGCATTGCCCCCGCCGAGCCAGCCTTTCTCGAGCACCGCAACACGCCGCGCCCCATGCTCCTTGGCCATGTAATAGGCCGTCGCCAGGCCGTGCCCGCCGCCACCCACGATGATCGTGTCATAGGCGACGCGGGGTTCGAGCTTGTCCCAGACCCGTTGCCAATGCGTCTGACCATTGAGCCCACCGCGGATGACCGAGAAGAGGTTGTAGCGCTGCAGGCCCATCGACCGCTCCTTGTTGTGCCGCGCGCCGTTCTGTCGCCAGCCGCGGCCTGTGCTCAGCCGCGCATCCGGGCGGCGTTGGCGTCGAAGACCGGGGCGAACTGGCGCCGCGCCGGCAGGATCTCACCCAGCACCTCGATGGCCCAGGGGCCCTCGGCACCGGCATGCTCCTTCGGCACATAGCCGAGCGCCATGGATTGCGCCGCGTTATGGGCATAGCCGCCGGAGGTCACCCAGCCAACGACGTTGCCCTCGAACCAGATCGGCTCGTCGCCGATCACATCCGCATCGCGCGCCTCCACGACGAAGGAGCATAGGCGTAGCGTACCGCCACTCTCGCGTTCCGCAAGCGCGCCTTGCTTGCCGACGAAGTCGATATCCTTCTCATAGGCGACAAAACGCTCGAGCCCGGCCTCCAGCGGCCCATAGATCGGGCGATACTCGCGGCCCCAACCGCCCCAATTCTTCTCGAGCCGCAGCGCATTCAGCGCGCGCAGGCCGAAATGGCGCAGCCCGAGCGGCGCACCGGCCTCGATCAGGCGCTGGTAGACATGGCGCTGATACTCAGGCGCCATCCAAAGCTCATAGCCGAGGTCGCCCGTGAAGCTGACGCGCCCGACGATGCAGGGCGCGAGGCCCACATCCATCCGCCGCACCGCCATGAAGCGGAACCCGTCGCGCGAGACATCCTCGCCGGTGACGGCCGCCAACAGATCGCGCGCCTTGGGCCCCGCGATGGAGAGACCGCAGAGGCCGAGCCCGACAGGCTCGATGGTCACCGAGCCATCCGCCGGCGCAAAACGCTCGAACCAGCGGGAATAGAAGACCTCGGCATTGCCGCTGCCCGCCATGAAAAACTCTTCCCCAGCAGTCTCTCGACCGGCGCTGCCACCTAGGTCCCGGGCTTGACCCGGGACCGCCTGAGCCGCGGCCAGGAGGTCCCGGCTCTGCGGCCGGGACGCGGCCGCAGGCACAGGCAGGCAGGCGAGCGAGAGATCGCCCTGGAGCTTGCCGTCCTCCTTCAGCATGGGTGCCAGGGTCATGCGACCGGGCGCGGGGATGCGGCAGGCGAGGACGCGGTCGAGGAAGGCACGGGCGCCGGGGCCGCGGACGAAGAACTTCGAGAAGCCCGAGATCTCCATGAGCCCTACACGCTCGCGCACGGCGCGCACTTCCTCGCGAATATGC
>JBCCLX010000215.1:0-7481 GCA_039026635.1 Pseudomonadota bacterium | reverse complement strand
AGACGAGGTTCGAGCGCCTCGCGATAGGCCCGCGCCCAGGGGCTGGCGGCGGCATCGATCCAGCGGTGGTAGTGCTGGCGCGAGTTCTCTCGGATGCGGGTGCGCACGGGGCCGGGCTCGAGCAGCATGAGCTCGACGCCGGAGCCCGCGAGCTCGAGGCGCAGGGTGTCGGTGTAGCCCTCGAGCGCGTGCTTCGTGCTGATATAGGCCCCGCGCATGGGCAGGGCGACGAAGCCGAGAACGCTCGAGTTCTGCAGGATCCGACCAGTACCCTGGGCGCGCATCGTGGGCAGGACGGCGCGGGTCAATGTGTGCAGTCCGAAGAAATTGGTCTCGAAAATCTCGCGCATGGCCTGGGTCGGCAGGTCCTCGAGAGCGCCGGGCACGGCGAAGGCGGCATTGTTGAAGAGGGCATCGAGCCGGCCCTCTGTCGCCTCGAGCAGCCGGTCGACACCGGTGCGGATGCTGGGCTCGACCGCCATGTCGAGGGGAAAACTCTCGAGCCCCTGCTCGCGCAGATGCGCGCAATCGGTCTCGCGCCGCGCGGTCGCGAAGACCCGCCAGCCGCGGGCCTTGAGCCGAAGGGCGGCGTGGTGGCCGATGCCGGAGGAGGCGCCGGTGATCAGAACGGTCTTCATGGGGCTTCCTCGGTGCTCTAGCGGCGCTTGCGCTTAGGGTTCTTCATGCTGCGGCTATGAAAGGCGGGGTCCTTTTTCGCAACCCAAGCGATGAAGCGGGCGATGCGGGGATGGGCGCGCAGCGCGTCGATGCTGGCGTAGTCGCGGGCAAGCTCGGCCTCGGTGAGGGCCGCGTGGATCTCGTTGTGGCATATCTGGTGCAAGAGAACCGTCTCGCCATGTTTGCCGCCCTTCAGCTTGGGCACGAGGTGATGCAGCGATTGTTTGGCATGGGGCGGGATCGGGCGGTCGCAGAGCGGGCAGATGGGCCAAAGCCGGGCCGTTCCGGGCGGCGGGTAATGGCGCTCTTCGGCGGCGCGCGCGATCTGGCTGCGTCTCGGCATGCTGACGAGGTATCGGCCGGGCCCCTAGGGTCAATGCGACACGGGTGGCGCGAGCGGGGTAGGCGACGCGGGCGGCCTTGGCGCTTCGTCCGTTCTTTTGTGCATGCTGCGGAAAAGATGCGGCGATGGAGGGGTCGATGACGGATGACGGGTCGGGGCAAGAGGCGGTTCCGATGGTGGGCAGCGAGCTGACGCTGCAGACGATTGCGATGCCGGCGGATACCAATGCGAACGGCGATATCTTCGGTGGCTGGTTGATGGCGCAGATGGATCTGGGCGCGAGCGTGCTGGCGCGCCGACGGGCGCGGGGGCGGGTGGCGACCGTGGCTGTCGAGCGCATGAGCTTTCTGCGACCCGTTTGGGTGGGCGATGTCGTCTCGATCCATGCGCTTCAGGAGCGCGAGGGGCGCAGTTCGATGCGCATCGCCATCGAGGTCTGGATCACGCGCCAGCCGAACGGGGCGCATCTCAAGGTGACGGAAGCGCTCTTCACCTTCGTGGCCATCGATGAGGCGGGCAAATCGCGACGGCTGCCCTGAGGGGCGGGCTGGCGGACGCCCCGGCTTCGCGGGCTGGCGCCCGCTCGGCGGCCCGCCCGCCAGCCGCGCCCCCGATATGCCAGGGTCCGTTTTAGAGCGCAGGCGTGGACAGGGGTGAGGGGCTTGGGTACACAAGATCTATGGCAAATGATCTGATCGACGACGAGATGAGCCGCGAAAGTGCGGAGCCGTTGGACCGAGCGCTCTCCGAGCGATATCTCACTTATGCGCTGTCGACGATCATGCACCGCGCCCTGCCGGATGCGCGCGACGGGTTGAAGCCCGTGCATCGGCGCATCCTCTTTGCCATGCGGGGCCTGCGGCTCGATCCGGCGGCGACCTTCCGCAAATGCGCCAAGATCGTCGGTGAGGTGATGGGCAACTATCACCCGCATGGGGATCAGGCGATCTATGATGCCCTGGCCCGCCTCGCGCAGGATTTCAGCGTGCGCTACCCGCTCGTCGATGGGCAGGGGAATTTTGGGAATATCGACGGGGATAATCCGGCGGCGCAGCGCTACACGGAGGCGCGGCTGACGCGGATTGCGACGCGCCTGATGGAGGGGCTGGACGAGGACGCGGTGGCGTTCCGGCCGAACTATGACGGCTCGGAGCAGGAGCCGGAGGTGTTGCCGGCAGCGGTGCCGAACCTGCTGGCCAATGGCGCCTCGGGGATTGCGGTTGGCATGGCGACCTCGATCCCGCCGCATAATCTGGGCGAGCTCTGCCGTGCGCTTTTGCACATGATCAAGCACCCGAACGTGGGCGTCGAAAGGCTGCTCGACTTCGTGCCGGGCCCGGATTTTCCCACCGGCGGCGTGCTGGTGGAGCCGGCCGAGAGCATGCGCGAGGCCTATTCTACCGGGCGCGGCGGGTTTCGCTTGCGCGCGGTTTGGGAGCGGGAGGATCTGGGGCGCGGGCAGTGGCAGATCGTCGTCACCGAGATCCCGTATCAGGTGCAGAAGTCGAAGCTGGTGGAGCGGCTGGCCGATCTCGTGACCTCTAAGAAGGTTACGGCGCTGGCGGATGTGCGCGACGAGAGCGCCGAGGACGTGCGCCTCGTGCTTGAGCCGCGAGTGCGTGGGATCGACCCGGGGGCGCTGATGGAAACGCTCTTCCGTCAGTCCGACCTCGAAGTGCGCGTGCCGCTCAACATGACGGTGCTGATCGACGGGCGCACGCCGCGGACCTGCGGGATCGTGGAGGTGATGCGCGCCTGGCTCGACCATCGCCGGGAGGTCTTGGAGCGGCGCGCGCGCCACAGGCTCGGCAAGATCGCGGCGCGGCTCGAAGTGCTGGGCGGGTACCTCATCGCCTATTTGAACCTCGACCGCGTGATCGAGATCATCCGCACCGAGGACGAGCCCAAGGCCGCGCTGATGGCGGAGGATTGGGCGGTGGTCGAGGGCTCGGGGCCCGCGCGCCTCTCCGAGGTGCAGGCCGAAGCGATCCTGAACATGCGGCTGCGCGCCCTGCGCCGGCTCGAGGAGATGGAGATCCGGGCGGAGCGCGATCGGCTGCTGGAGGAGCAGGCCGGGCTTGAGGCGCTGGTCGCGGATGAGGGGCTGCAATGGGCGCGGATCTCTGAAGAGATCAAGGCCGTCGCTGCCGAACATGGCGCACCGCGGGCCTTGATGGGGCTGACGGAGGCCAGCGCTCTGGCGGAGGCAAAGCGAGCGACCCAGCCCTGGCCGGTCGGGGCGCGGCGCACCGGATTTGCCGACCCTCCGGCTGTGGCCGAGCTCGATGCCGACAGCCTCGTGGAGCGGGAGCCGGTCACAGTGGTCTGCTCCGAGCAGGGCTGGATCAGGGCGCTGCGCGGCCATCAGCCACTGGATACGGATTTCAAGTTCAAGGACGGGGATGGGCCGCGCTTTGCTTGCCACGCCCAGTCGACTGACCGCCTGCTGGCCTTTGCCAGCGATGG
Source organism: Pseudomonadota bacterium (assembly GCA_039026635.1). GTDB lineage: Bacteria > Pseudomonadota > Alphaproteobacteria > Rhodobacterales > Rhodobacteraceae > Thermohalobaculum. Next base: position 3,994 of record JBCCLX010000215.1, on the reverse strand, counting down.
GCGGGTCTACACGATCGCCGTCGACAAGCTGCCCGGTGGTCGCGGCATGGGCGAGCCGCTGCGCTTGATGGTGGAGATGGCGCAGGAGGCCACGCTGGTGACGCTCGTGGTCCATCAGGCCGGTGCGCGCTTGCTTGTCGCCTCCGACACCGGAGACGGCTTCCTGCTCGAGGCCGATGATGCGGTGGCGCAGACGCGCAGTGGGCGGCAGGTGCTGAACGTGAAGGCCCCCGCGCGGCTGGCGCTGGCGGTGCCGGCGGAGGGTGATCACGTCGCTGTCGTCGGGCAGAACCGCAAGATGCTGGTCTATCCGCTCGAGGCGCTGCCGGTGATGGGGCGGGGCAAGGGCGTGCGGCTGCAAAAGTATCGCGATGGCGGCATCTCGGATGCGCGGGTCTTCCGCCTGGCCGATGGCCTCTCCTGGCCCATGGGAGAGCGTCGGCGCAGTGTGGGCGCGGAGGAGCTTGGCGATTGGATGGGGCCGCGCGGCTCGGCTGGTCGCATGGCACCGCGCGGGTTCCCGAAAGACAATCGGTTTACCTAAAGCGACCGGACCGCGCGGCCCAAGACAGCCTGCAGAGATCACTGCAAGGCGCCTGGGCCCTTGCCTTTTTCCGGCCCTGATAAATCGGCGAAAAGCCTCAATCGGGCCCTCGCGCTGTCATTCTGGGGCGCGATACAGAGCCTGTAGCGCGGTGTCGTGTACATGCCGACTGTTTGATTTTTGAAGGCGATTTCAGGGGGCCGGGTCAGCGCCCCCAGGGATGCGAGGCTCGGCGGTTGAAGGCCGCATCCCGATTGTTGTGTGTCGTCCTTAGGTCGCGTCTACACCCCAACGGCCGATAGAGCCGCAGAGCCCGGAGCTGGGCGCATGTGTTTTGGGGGTGCCGAGGGCACGTCTTCAGCTGCCGGACGGTCGGGGGAACCGTCCGGCACGCCGTCTTTCGGGAGCGGTCTTTGGCAGTCTTCGTGATCCAGCGGTGCTTGCTCTGCCGCCTTCATTCGGCCGCCGCGCTGGTCGCGGCTTTGTCGGCTTCCTCTGCGAGGAACCGTTCCGCATCGAGGGCCGCCATACAGCCCATGCCGGCCGATGTGACGGCCTGGCGATAGATATGGTCGGTCACGTCGCCGGCGGCGAAGAGGCCTGGTACTGAAGTCGCCGTCGATCCCGGCTCGGTCACCACATAGCCGCCGTTGTGGGTTTCCACCTGCTCTGCCACCAGCGCAGAGGCGGGCGCATGGCCGATGGCGATGAAGACGCCGGCGGTCTCCAAAGCGCAGGTCTCGCCGGTCTGGGCATGGGCAAGGCGAATGCCGGTCACGCCCTCCATGGCCGTACCGAGGATCTCGTCCACCACATGGTCCCAGATCACCTCGATCTTGGGATGGGCAAAGAGCCGGCGCTGGAGGATCTGCTCGGCGCGCAGGCTGTCGCGCCGATGCACGAGCGTCACCTTGGAGGCGATGTTGGCGAGGTAGAGCGCCTCCTCCACGGCCGTGTTGCCGCCGCCGATCACCACCACCTCGCGCCCCCGATAGAAGAAGCCGTCGCAAGTCGCACAGGCCGATACCCCCTGGCCCATCAGCTTCTGCTCGCTTTCAAGCCCGAGCCAGCGGGCCTGAGCGCCGGTGGCCAGGATCACGGCATCGGCGCTCCAAAGCACCCCGCTTTCCGTCTCGGCCCGAAACGGGCGCTCGGAGAGATCGAGCGCCGAGACATGGTCTGAGATCACCTTGGCGCCTGTGGAGCGGGCATGCTCCTCCATCTGGGTCATCAGCTCGGGGCCCTGCGTGGTGACGAGGCCTGGCCAGTTCTCCACATCCGTCGTGATCGTAAGCTGTCCACCGGGCTGGATGCCCTGGAGCAGCACCGGCTCCAGCATGGCACGTGCGGCATAGACGGCCGCGGTATAGCCGGCCGGGCCCGACCCCACGATCAGCACGCGAGTGTGGCGGCGCTCAGCGGTCTCGGCCATCGGGATCTCCTCTTAACTGCGGCGGGCTCCTGCGCTCCCGCCAACATGCCCTGCCACGGGGGCGATGCGCCAGAGGGCGCGAGGGGGGAAGTCTGCGGCATGACGATCCCGAGAGGGGTGCGTCACGGGGTCGGCGGCGCCTGCGTCTCAGAGAGCCGGGACGCAACGATACCGGCCAGCCTGTCCGCCTCGGCAAGCGGGGCATAATCCCAGCTCTCGATCCGGCCCGAGAACGGTCGGGCCGCACCGTGGGCCTCAAGCGCCGCATGAAAACGCTGAAGCTTGGGGCCGAGCCGCGCGATCGGAAATACATGCAGGGGCAAGCCGCTCGCCGCGGCCTCGGAGGCCATGTTGACGCTATCGGCCGTCACCAGCACCGCATCGGCCAGGCCCAGCATGCCGGGATAGGGATTGCCGCCTGCCTGCGCGCCATCCCAAAGCCAGAGCCGATCGGCGGGTATCTGAGCCTGGAGCGCGGCAGGGACGGCGGGATCCGTACGCCGCGAGGGTGTGACGATCAGCCCATGTCCCGCCTCGGCCAGCGCGCTGCAGGCACGGACAAAGGCGTTCGCGTCGGCCCGGCTCCAGCCGGCACTGGCCGAGGGGCCCCCGAGGAGCACGGCGAGCCGGGGCCTCGGCAGTGCGTTGATGGCCAGACGGATCCCCTTCGGCAGCGCGTCGCGCGCCTTGGCGATACCCGCACCGGTGATCCGACCAGGCGAGCCGAGCGTCGCAAGGGCATTGGGCGCGGTGAGGCCATCATGATCCGGTGCGGCGACAAGCGTGAAGGCAGCGGGGTCCATCTGCGGATTGAGGAGCTGTATCGAAGCAAGCGCGTAGCGCCGCGCAAGCCAGGCGACAACGGGCGCTGCCCGACGCCCAGCGCCGATCAAGAGCCCGATGTCCGCCTGGGGCGGAGCCAACGTTGCCGCCCCATCCTGCAGGCCGAGCGCCGGCCAACCCGGCAACCGCCCCAGTGCGTGCCAAACCGCCGCCGGCAGCTGGGCCGCAAGCGCTTGCGGCGCGACCAGACGTTCCAGAACGGGTCCGAACCGCGGGGCCACGGCGAGGCGTTCGAGGGCCTCCGCAAGACCGAGCGCCAGCGCCCGATTGCCGGCCCTGCCGTCGGTGAGGACTAGGATGGACCGGTGCTGCGACGCGCTGCCATCATGCGCACTGGATAATGGCGAATTGCGATCTTCGTTCATTTCTTGCGTCCAGACGCAACTTTGTTGCTATGCAGCGCCCCTCGCCGTATATCCCCTCTGTCGCCGCCGGTCGATCCGGCATCCCGCCCATCCCGTCGCCTCTGCTGGCGGCTCCGCCTGGCGTGAGACCTTTCCGCCTGTGGCGACGATCCCGAGACACGACGCAGGACGACCGATGCCCGCCAATAAGCTCGACCCCATCGACCGCCATATCCTCGCCGAACTGCAGGATGATGGGCGGATGACCAATGTGGAGCTGTCGCGCCGCGTTGGCATCTCGGCGCCGCCCTGTCTGCGGCGCGTGCGCTCGCTCGAGGAAGAGGGGTTGATCGAAGGCTATCATGCCCGGGTCAATGCCCGGGCCCTGGGCTTTGAGGTGAGCGTGTTTGCGATGGTGAGTCTCAGGAGCCAAGCGGGCGCCGATCTGGCCGCCTTCGAAGCCCTATGTACGGAGTGGCCGCTGGTGCGTGAGTGCCATATGTTGAACGGTGAGATCGACTTCTTGCTGAAATGTGTGGCGCCAAGCCTGTCCGCTTTCCAGACCTTTCTGACGAATGATCTCACGACGGCCCCGAATGTGGCGAGCGTAAAGACCTCGCTCGTGATCAGAGCGGCCAAGATCGTTCCGGGCGTGCCCTTCGAGAGCATCGATCCTCCTGACACGATCTGACCTAGAAGAGATGTCGCGCCTTCTCCGGCAACCCGGTCTCGGCGCGGCAGGGCTGCTCCAGGTCGGGGCCACGGGGCGGGGGGCCCCCCAGGGCCGCGGCCGGCGGTGGCGCCCCCGGGGGCGCCGCCCCCCGGCCAGTT
>JBCCLX010000214.1:0-7482 GCA_039026635.1 Pseudomonadota bacterium | reverse complement strand
TGGCCGCAATCGCCCCGGATTGACACAAACTTTCATTAACCGAACAGACTCTCGCCTCGGTTGTAGTGCAACTCTGAGTTGGCGAGAGGGGGTCTCCCAGGAGCGAAACGTGGGTGCCGGCGCCTGCGACAGCGCCCGGGAGGGGGGATCCGCGCCTGGGTCCGTCGCTTCGGGGGGAGCGGCGGACCCTCTTTTTTCTGTGTGCTCGCTACTCCGCGTCCCGGCGGGGCGCGGAAGGGCCTGCTCCTGCGCTGACGCCGACCACTGGCGCGACATAGGGGTCCAGGCGCAGCGGTGCCTCAGCGTCCTGGTCGCCTGCCCGCGCCTGATTGGGATGCCATAGGCTGGTGGTCGCGCGTGCTGCCGCAGCCCCGGCGATCACCCAGGCAAGGGCGATCAGCGCGCGGGTCCAGCTGTCCGACGGCAGGAGCCCGCCGCCTGCCATCAGCCCCGTCGCCGCGAAACCGAGGAGCGCGATGGTGCCGGCCAGAAGCACGGCGCAGACCCGACCCGCCGCCACGATGATCGCGGCACCGTCAAAATCGGGCCGTTCGCGCACCAGCAGGGCACAGCTGAGCGTGCCGAGGAAGAAGCAGCCCGCGCCGCTGGCGATCCGAGCCACATCGAAGCACCCTATCCCCGTGCAGCCCCGCGCCACCGGCGCCATGCCCGTGGCCAAGAGGAAGGCCGAAACGGCGAGAAGGACGATCGAGGCGACGAGGCGGAGATACATGGGCGGCACCGGTTCAATTGCGATCCGGCGCCATGGGCGTCCGGCACGCTGATCTTGCCCGCCGCGGCCTTAACAAATGATGGGCTCAGTAGCTGTATTCGCCGTAGATCTGGGAGAGATCGCCCGCCCAGTCCCCCTCGTAGCGCGCCAGCATCTCATCGGCTGGGGTCTGGCCTGTGCCCGCGATCTCGTCGAGGGCGTTGAGGAAATGGGTCTCATCGCGGTCGATCTTGCCCGGGCGGGCGCGGGTGGTGAGGCCTCGGCGGGCGATGGCGAGCGCGTCGAGGGCCACGGCCTGAAGGCTGCGCCCGCCGATTTGGGCCCGCAGCCCCTCCTTGGCGGCGTCATGGCGCAGCGCCTCCCGCATCTCCGCGCTCCACTCCGCGACCAGCGCGCTTGCCTCATCGAGCGCCCCCTGGTCATAGAGCAGGCCCACCCAAAAGGCGGGAAGCGCGCAGAGGCGCCGCCAGGGACCGCCATCGGCGCCACGCATCTCGATGAACTTCTTGATACGCGCCTCGGGGAAGAGCGTCGTCAGATGGTCGCCCCAGTCCGACAGCGTGGGCTTCTCTCCCGGCAGGGCCGGCAGGCGACCCTCCAGGAAATCGCGAAACGACTGGCCGCGCGCATCCACATAGTCGCCGCCGCGATAGACGAAGTACATGGGCACATCGAGCGCGTAATCGACCCAGCGCTCAAAGCCCATGCCATCCTCAAACACCCAGGGCAGCATGCCCGTACGGTCGCCATCGGTGTTGCGCCAGACGCGGGCGCGCCAGGATTGCCAGCCATTGGGCTTGCCCTCGAAGAAGGGTGAGGCGGCGAAGAGGGCGGTGGCGACGGGCTGCAGGGCGAGGGCTACGCGGAGCTTCTGAACCATGTCCGCCTCGGACGAGAAGTCGAGGTTCACCTGCACGGTGCAGGTTCGGTACATCATCTGGGTCCCATGGGTACCGACGCGGCCCATGTATTCCGTCATCAAGCGGTAGCGGCCCTTCGGCATGCGGGGCATGTCCTCGTGGTGCCATTCAGGCGCCGCCCCGAGGCCGATGAAGCCGATGCCGAGCGCATCCGCCACGTCGCGCACTTCGGCAAGATGGGTGTTCACCTCGTCGCAGGTCTCATGGATCGTCTCGAGCGGCGCGCCGGAAAGCTCGAGTTGCCCGCCGGGCTCGAGGCTGACGTTGGCGCCGTCCTTCTGCAGACCGATGAGATTGCCGGCTTCCTCGATCGGCTGCCAGTCGAAGCGGTCGCGCAGCCCCTCAAGCATGGCCCGCACCGAGCGCTCGCCGTCGTAAGGGATCGGCTTGTGGGTCTCGAGGCAATAGCCGAACTTCTCGTGCTCGGTGCCGATGCGCCAGTCGTCGGCCGGCTTGCAGCCGCTTTCGAGGTAGCCCGCCAGATCGCTCCGGCTTTCGATCGGGCCGCCACCCTCTTGTGGAATGGACATATCGGCCTCCCTCGTCATCGCACCGTTCGCGGGACCTAGAGCAGGTGATGGGATGCAGCAAGCGGCCTGCGCGAAATGAACGAGTGCGATGTGCGCTGCGCAGTAATCGGGTCGCCCCGCTTTGGGTGATCCTCTCTTGGTGATCTCTGGTCGGAAGCGCGTGGGACCTCTGCTGAGCAGATCGCGTGAGGGTGGCGTTGTGCTCTATAAGGCCGATAAATCGAGATGATCCGCTGCATTTCGTGTCTGAGCCGCCGCACCGCCGGGTGGTAATGCGCCTCCGTGCTGGCCTCCTGCCCTTGAACAGCGGGCGCGATGCCCCATACCGCCTCACTGGGCTTCGCAACTGCTCACAACGGCTTCGAGAGGAGGGGTGCCTTTGCAGCACTTCATGGAAGAGTTCGCTGAAACGATCCGAGACTTCCACATCGACACGCTCGATCCGCTCGCGGAGCAGTATATTTTCCAGCGGCCGCCAACGGTCGGCGAGTTGCGGCGACCGCCCCTGGTGCTCGCCCTCGGGAACCATTCATCGGGCAAGTCGTCTTTCATCAACCATCTGCTCGGCGCCGAGGTTCAGAGGACCGGTGTCGCGCCGACGGATGACGATTTCACGATCATCACCTACGGCAACATCGAGGATGATCGCGACGGCCATGCGGTCGTCAGCAACCCGGATCTGCCCTATGAGGGCTTGCGTCACTTCGGCGATCAGCTGGTTGCCCATGTGAAGCTCAAGCTACGCACGGTCGAACTGCTGCGAAACGTCACGCTGATCGACAGCCCCGGTATGATCGACGAGGCCAAGGCCGAAGGTGGACGCGGCTTCGATTTTCCGGGCGTCGTGCGCTGGTTCGCCGAGCGAGCGGATCTGGTGCTGGTCTTCTTTGACCCGGACAAACCGGGGACGACGGGCGAGACGCTGAAGGTCTTCACCGAGTCGCTCAGCGGCATCGACCACAAGCTGATGATCGTCATGAACAAGATGGACCAGTTCCAGAACATGCACGATTTCGCCCGGGCCTGTGGTGCGCTCTGCTGGAACCTCGGCAAGGTGATCCCCCGCAAGGATTTGCCGCTGATCTACAACACCTTCGTGCCGCTTGAAGGGAAACCCAAGTCCGGCCTGCCGATGGGCGATTTCGAGAAGGCGCGTGAAGATCTGATCGGTGAGATCCGCCGAGTGCCCGCGCGGCGCCTCGACAACATGATCACGCAGGTTCAGACCTTCGCCCAGCGCCTGCGCCTGCATGCGTTCGTGATCGACGAGGCGGCGCGCGAACTGCGTGCCTATCGCCGCAAGGTCTGGCTCGGGCTGACGCTCCTGGTCCTCGCCCTCAGCGGGGCGGCAGTTGCGACGGGCATGGTGCTGGCCTTGCCCGCGCTCTCCGGTGGTGCGGCCGTTCTCGCGGGCTTCTTCGAGCTCCTGATCATGCCGCGTGCGCGCCGACGTAAGGTCGACCGCCTGAACGAGACCTTTGAGAAGATCTATGATCTCGAGTTCCTGGTGCGGGATCGGTCCGAGGATCTGCGCACGCTCTGGGAGCAAGTGCATCCGCGCACCCGTGAGGTGTCGGCCAAGCGCGGCATCCACACTTTCGAGCGGCTGAAGCGGTCGGATCGCGACCGGTTGAACCATCTGATCGAGACCGAGATCCCGGAGCTGCGCAGCGAGTTGCACGAGCGGCTGAATGAGGACGTGGCCGCTTCGGCCCAGCCAGCCCCTCCCGCGCCCCCGGCTCCTCCCGCGCCCGCTCCGGATCAGGCCGCCTGACAGGCAGGCCTGCGCCGCACTGTCCACCTGCCGCTTCTCTAACCGCAGCGTCCGAATCCGGGCGCTGCGGTTTCGCTATGCGCCCTCCTAAGTTCGGTGGCGCACCGCCACGCTGCGTGGTTGTGCCGGGCCCATACTCGGTGCTAGTGTCCATTTTGGTTGACACTAAGAGATGTCGTCTCGCTCGGAAGGCTGGGCAGAGACGTCGGGAGGGCCCATGGCGAAACGGTTTCCCTTCAGCGCTGTCGTTGGGCAGCAGGGGCTGAAGACGGCCCTGATGATCGCTGTGGTCGAGCCCGCGATCGGCGGTGTTCTGGCCTTCGGTGATCGTGGCACCGGTAAATCGACGACGATACGGGCGCTGGCGAGCCTTCTGCCCATGGTGGAGGCGCCGGATCTGGCGCTCCCGGGCGCCGACCATCCGTCAGGCGAAGGCCATGGGGAGGGCAAGACGGCGAAACGCCCCGTGCCCGTCGTCGACCTGCCCCTTGGTGCGACCGAGGACCGCGTCGTCGGCGCTTTGGACCTCGAGCGGGCGCTTGCCACAGGAGAGAAGCGCTTCGAACCGGGGCTTTTGGCGCGTGCGCATGGCGGGTTTCTCTACATCGACGAGGTGAACCTGCTCGAGGATCATCTGATCGACCTGCTGCTCGATGTGGCGGCCTCTGGAGAGAACGTGGTTGAGCGGGAGGGGCTGTCCCTGCGCCATCCCGCGCGCTTCGTGCTGGTCGGCTCCGGCAACCCGGAGGAGGGGGAGTTGCGGCCCCAGCTTCTGGACCGGTTCGGCCTCTCGGTGGAGGTGCGCACGCCGAATGTCATCGCCGAGCGGGTCGAGGCCGTGAAGCGGCGCGATGCGTTCGAGCATGACCCCGAGGGCTTTTGTGCGGACTGGGCCGAGGCGGAGGCGGCGCTCTCGGATCGGCTGGCCAAGGCGCGGGCGGTCGCGGCGGATGTGGTGCTGGAGGACGCACTCCGCATTGCGGCCGCAGAGCTGTGCCTCGCACTTGGGACCGATGGGTTGCGGGGCGAACTGACCTTGCTGCGCGCCGCCCGCGCCCTCGCAGCCCTCGACGGGCGCGATCGGGCGCAGATCAGCGACCTGGCGGCGGCGGCAGATATGTCGCTCGGCCACAGGCTGCGGCGCGATCCCTTGGATGAGACGGGCGCCGGTGCCCGCGTCGCCCGTGCCGTGGAGCGCGTTCTCGGCGCGATGGCCGAAGGACCGGGTGCCCCAGCCACCGCATCAGCCGCCGCATCAGCCGATGCCAGGGGCTGACGCAAGGCACAGGCTGCTGGCTCAGCGGCGCATAAGCGGCGCGGCGCGGAGGCGTGCGGGTGCTCTTTGCCAGGGCGCCATGCCCCGGCATGACGCCCGCGCGGAGGCGAGGCCATGCGCGATCTGATCGACGATCCAGGCCCCTCGGGCAGCCCTGAGCGGCCGGAGAACGGCGCGCCGGGCGATGCGGCGCTGGCCTGGTCGATGGCGGGGTTGGTGGCGAGCCTCGTCGCTGTCGCCCCTGCCGCCCTGGGCGGTGCGCGGCTGCGAGCAGGGCCCGGGCCTGCGCGCGATGCCTGGCTGAGCGGTCTGCGCGCCCTGATGGGAGAGGCGCCCTGGTGTCGGCTGCCCCAAGGCGCGCCGGCCTCCGTGCTCGATCCCTCGCTCGATCTCGCGGCCACGCTGGCGGCTGGACGGCCGGTCTCGGAGCCAGGGCTCTTTGCGCGCGCGGGCGGCGGCGTGCTGGTCCTACCGGGGGCCGAGCGGCTCGACCGGGCGCTCGCCGCCCGACTGGCGCAGGCCTGCGATGCGGGGCCGGCCGTGCCGCCTGCCGCCGATGGGGCGCCCTCTCCGCCAAACCCGCTGCTCGTCGCCCTCGACGAAGGCCACGGGCAGGAGGGGGAGGATGGGCTGCCGCCAGCACTTGCCGATCGGCTTGCCTTCTCCTTGGCGCTCGATGCGATCCCGCTTGCGGCCATCACGCCCATCGAGGTCGATCACGCCGCGCTTCAAGCCGCGCGCCAGCGCTATGCGCGCTTGCTGCAGCCCGAGGGCGCGGCGGAGGCGCTCACGGTGGCGGCCGCCCGCCTTGGGATCGCCTCGCTCCGCCCCGTGCTGCAGGCGCTGGCCGCGGCACGCGCGATCGCGGCGGTCTCGGGGGAGGAGGCGGCTGGTGAGGCGGAATTGATGCTGGCCACAGAACTCGTCCTGATCCCGCGCGCGACCTGTCTGCCCACGAGCGAGGGCGCGGAGGAGACCCCGGCGCCCCCACCGCCGGAGGACCAGTCTGCGCCACCTCCAGACACGCCTCCAGACAGCGAGACCGAGCCGCCAGACGACGGCCGGGCAGAGATGGCGGGCGAGATGGCGGATCGTCTGTTGGAGGCAGTGCAGGCCGGGCTCGCCGGCGATGTCTTGGCGGCGCTTCTTGCCATGGGGCCGCGACGGGCGCCGGGCTCGAGCGGGGGCAGCGCGGGCGGGCTTCAGACCTCGACGCGCCGCGGGCGTCCGGCGGGGATCCGCCAGGGGATGCCCGGCGCGCAGGGACGGCTGGCGCTCGTCGAGACCCTGTCGGCGGCGGCACCCTGGCAGCCGCTGCGACGGCGTGCGCGGCGGTTGCAGACCCCAGCTACCGACGGCCCGCGTCGGCTCGAGATCCGGCGCGGCGATCTGCGCCTGCGCCGCTACAAGACGCCGCGCGAGACGCTGACGATCTTCGTCGTCGATGCCTCCGGCTCGGCGGCGCTGGCGCGGCTGGCCGAGGCGAAGGGCGCGGTCGAGTTGATGCTGAGCGAGGCCTATCGCCGGCGCGATGCGGTCGCGGTGGTGGCCTTTCGGCGCGAGGGCGCGGAGGTGCTGCTGCCGCCGACGCGGGCGCTGGCGCGGGCCAAGCGGGCGCTGGCGGGCCTGCCCGGGGGTGGGGCGACGCCGCTGGCCGCCGGTCTCGATGCCGCGCGCGTGCTGGCGGCACAGGCGCAGCGCCAAGGTCAGAGCGTGAGCGTCGTCCTTCTCTCGGACGGGAAGGCCAATATCGCTCGTGACGGCGCACCCGGGCGGGTGGCGGCGCGTGAGGACGCTGAGGCCGCCGGGCGCGCCCTGCAGTTGACCGGCGCGGCCTGCATCGTGATCGACACCGGACCCGCGGCCGCCCGTGCCGCCGTCCGCGCCAGTGGCCGGACCGCCACGAGCAGTCCCGCCCGCGCCATTGCCGACGCCATGGGCGCGCGTTTTCTCGCTTTGCCGGGTGCGGGCGCCGAGGCGATTGCGGCTGCTGCCTCCCTCGCGCCGGGAGGATCCGGGTCATGAGCCTGACCCTCCGCGCCGAGGCGCCGCAATGGCGCCGGGACGGGCAGGGCTGGCCGCATGCGGCGGCAAGCCAGTTCCCGCGCGCGGGCGGTATGCGCTGGCATGTGCAGGTGACGGGCGACGGCCCCGATCTCCTGCTGCTCCACGGGCTCGGTGCGGCCAGCCACAGCTGGCGCCACCAGATCGAGCCGCTGGCGCGCCAGTTCCGCGTCATCGTCCCCGAT
>JBCCLX010000213.1:0-7517 GCA_039026635.1 Pseudomonadota bacterium | reverse complement strand
GGCCTTGTGGGGATCTTCCCCGAGCTTGCGGATGTGAAAGTCGAGCAATCCTGGCATGGCAATGTGGCCTTCAGCCGAGACTACATTCCGCGGCTCTTCGAGCATGATGGCATCCTGCATGCCTGCGGGTACTGCGGCTCCGGTGTCGTCTGGGCGCGCTGGTTGGGCGAGCGGGCCGCCTATCGCCTGCTGGGCGCGCCGGAGGCTGAGACGGTGCTCGCCGGCCCTCCGCCCGCCGCGGTGCCACTCTTCGAAGGCTGGGCCTGGTTCATGCCCTTCGCCATGGCAAGCTACGCGCTGCAAGACGCGGGCTACTTCCGCAACAGCCGAACGGGCTGATCGGGCCAGGCTGACTGGCTGGCCAGGGAGCGTATCGGCGAAAAGCGGCGGGATCTGCGACGCCGGGCCAAGGCAGAACGCTATGGCGATGCGACCGCCTCCTCGGCGGCCACTGTCCCGGCCCCAGGTCCGGCCCCAGGTGCAAGAGGCCTTCCCTCAGCGACGAAGCCGCTCGCCGCGCGGGCGATCACGCGTTCTTCGTCGGTGGCCAGCACGAGCACCCGGGCACGGCTGAACGGCGTCGAGATCACGGTCGCGTCTTCCGCGTTGGCCGCGCGGTCGATCTCGATCCCGAACCAGCCCAGGCCGTCACACACCTGTCGACGGACATTGGCGGAGTTCTCCCCAATGCCGCCGGTGAAGACCAGCGCATCGAGCCCGCCGAGCACGGCCGTCAGCGCCCCTAACTCCCGCCGCACGCGGAAGACGAAATAGTCGATCGCATCCCGGGCCTCAGGCGTGCCGGCCGCCTCCAGCGTCCGCATATCGTTCGAGAGCCCCGACAACCCCAGAAGACCCGACTTGCGGTAGAGGAGATCGACAATGTCCTCCGCGCTCATCCCCTCCTGCTGGAGCAGATAGAGGATCACCCCTGGATCGAGCTGGCCCGAGCGGGTCCCCATCGGCAGGCCATCGAGAGCGGAGAAACCCATGGTCGAGCCGATGGACCGGCCCGCCAGCAGCCCGCACATGGACGCGCCGTTGCCCAGATGGGCCACGACGACGCGCCCGGCATGAAGCGTGGGCGCGATCTCGGCGAGGCGGCCCGCGATAAACTCATAGGAAAGGCCATGAAAGCCGTAGCGGCGCACGCCCTTGTCATAGAAGGATCGCGGCAGGGCGAAGGTGTCATTCACCCAAGGGTGGTTGCGGTGAAAGGCCGTATCGAAGCAGGCGACCTGGATCGCCGCGGGAAAGGCCGTGCGTGCGGCGCGGACGGCGGCAAGATTGTGCGGCTGGTGCAGGGGCGCGAAGGGCGAGAAGCGCTCAAGCTCTGAGAGCACCGCATCGTCGAGCAGCATCGGCGTGGCATAGGCGGTGCCCCCATGCACGACACGGTGGCCGACGGCGGGGATGGCGACACCCGGATACTGCTCCTCGATAAGAGACAGGATCGCCGCACAAGCGCCGGCATGGTCGGAGGCGGCACCCGCGGGCAAGGCGCGCTCCACCTTGGGCTCGCCCTGTCCGCCCTTGGCCTTGATCACCGGCTCGCCGCCGATGCGCTCGACCTGCCCGGCGAAAACACGCGCCCCATCGCCGCCGGCGGGGTCCACGGCGAAGAGGGCGAATTTGATCGAGGACGAGCCTGCGTTGAGGGTGAGGACGTGCTCGGTCATTGCGCGGCCTGTGCGAGCGCGCTTTCGCCGGCAACGCGCGCGCGATGCAGCGCGGCGACGGCACAGGAGGCCAGCCGTGCCGTATCGCCATCCGCGCGTGAGGTGAGAATGATCGGCACCGACGCACCCATCACAACGCCCGCGCCCTCCGCATGGGAGACATAGGCGAGCTGTTTCGCGATCATGTTGCCGGCATCGAGGTTGGGCACCACCAGGATCTCCGCCCGGCCGGCGACTTGGCTGTGGATGCCCTTGGTGCGGGCGGCGCCAAGGTCGATGGCATTGTCCATCGCCAGCGGCCCGTCCACGAGCCCGCCCGTGATCTGACCGCGATCGGCCATCTTGGCGAGGAGCGCGGCGTCGACCGAGGAGGGGATTTGGGAGTTCACCGTCTCAACCGCCGAGAGCACGCCCACCTTCGGCTGCTCGATCCCGAGCGAGAGGGCGAGGTCGATGGCGTTCTGCACGATGTCGACCTTGGTATCGAGGTCGGGCGCGATGTTGATGGCGGCATCCGTGACCAGCAGCGGATGAGACAGACCGGGGACGTCCATCACGAAGACATGGGTCAGGCGACGCCCTGCGCGCAGCCCACGCTCGCGCCGCAGACAGGCGCGCAGCAGATCATCAGTGTGCAGATGGCCCTTCATCACCGCCTGCGCACGCCCCTCCGCCACGATATCGACGGCGGCATTGGCCGCTGCCGCATGATCAGCGACATCGACGATTTCGATCCCGTCGAGGCCATGGCCGATCTCCGTCGCCGCAGCTTCGATCTTGGCCCGCGCGCCCACGAGGATCGGGGTGATGATCGTATGCTCCATGGCGAGGATCGCACCGCCGAGCGAATTCGCCTCTTCCGGCGCCACCACGACGGTGGGGATCGGCGGCATCGGCTCGGCGCGGGCGAGCAGGGCTTCGAAATGACGGTGGCGCTGGACGACGAGGCCGGGGATGTCGAGATCCTCGAAATGCAGCTTCTGCGCCGGCGCCGTCACGACCGCGCGGCCAAGCAGGATCGCGGCACCATCGCGTTTGCGACGCACCTCGGTATCGAGGGTGACCGCGTCCTCGGGGCCCTTCTCGACCACCGTAACCTTCGCAACCAACTCGTCACCGGCATGGGCGCGTTCGTGAAAATCGAGGGTTTGGGAGCGGTAGAGGGTACCTGCACCGGGCAGGATATTGCCGAGAACCGCCGAGATCAGTGAGGCAACCCAGAGCGCCGGTGCAATCGCCTCGACCATCCCGTCCCCATCGCCGTCGTGATGGGCGAGGTGCAACGGATTATGGTTGCCCGAGACATTGGCGAAGACGAGGAAATCATCCTCGGTGCAGACACGGACCAGCGTGGCTTCATCCCCCGGCTGCAGCTCGTCATAGGTCCGGTTCTCGGCAATCTTCATTCCGCAGCCTCCTTCTTCGTGCGGCGGCGTGGCGTCGGCTCGGGCGCTACGCTACCCTCGGCAAGCGGATCGTCGAGCACGTCTTCAGTGGCGGGCTTGAGGCCCAGCACATCGCGGAACCGCTGCAAGGTCGCGAGCGTGTGCGGTGCCATCTCTTCAATCGCACCCGGGACGTATTGCACGACAGCAGCGGCCAGGGCGCGATCGCTCGGGTCGGGCAGCAGGTCCGGCAGCGTCTCGATGGCTTCGTCATGGGCGAAGGTCGCCACCAGCGTCTGCTCATGGATGATGCGCGCGCGCTGTTCCATCGAAAGCGAACGGAAGGGCTCATCCTGGGTCAGGAGACGGGACGAACGCTCCAGCCGATCGCGCCGGACAGTGCCTCGACTATCGGCCAAGAGCACGAGCATGCGGATCACCGCCTCTGCGAAGCCGCCGCTGCGAATGCGCCCCAGCGCGCCCTGCACCTCGGGTAGCGCGCGCAACTCCTCCGTACTCTTCAACGTCCGGCGCACCGCATTGCGCTTGCCGAAATGCTGCCAGAAGGGTCCACCCCAAAGAGCGTAGAACATGCTCTCATACATCGCGTCGCGCATGTCGCGGGACATATCGAGCCATTGCTCCAGAAGATCGGCCCCAACGCGCTCGATCTGGCGGAACGGGTTGTCGGCGGCGGCCGGCTTCCGGTTGGCGACCGCGGCATCGGCCATGCTGCGCAGCGGCGTCATCATCGGGTTTGCCGAGGCCATCATCGAGCGCTGCAGGCGCAACGGATGGACCGCGCGCAGGCTGGCAGCCAGTGCGGGTGAGACCATCGCGCGCACCCAGGGCCGCACCATAAGGTCGTAGGCCTCGGCTTGGATCTCGGAGAAGCGGGCCACGGCGGCGAAGGGGGTCTCGTCCTCGCGCCCGTCATCAACACCCTTTAGATCGCTCATCCGACGCTCAGCAAAGCTGACGAGCCAGGTCTTCTCGGTGCCCTCGCCCTCAACACCCTCGACGATCATCTCGTAGAGACCCGGTGCAAGGGCTTCGATCGTCTTCATCGTGGAGGCGACCTGGGTGTGCTCCTTCTTCGCAATCTTGGAGCTGACGAAGATGCCGAGATGCCCCACCTCCGGGTGCACCATGTAGATGATGCGCTGGCCGCGGATGCGGATCTCCTGCTCATCCGCATAGGTGTCGGCAATCCAGTTCAGCGCCTGCTGTGGCGGCGTGATGTTGTCACCGTGGCTCGTGAAGACGACGATCGGCGCTTGGATCTGTTTGAGGTCGATCGGTCGGCCAGGCTCGAGCTGGGCCATGTTGCGCGTCAGCTTGTTGCCGACGAAGAGCTGCTCGACGATCCAGTGGATCTCCGGCTCATTGAGCAGGAAGTAACCGCCCCACCAGCGTTCGAACTCCAGGAAACGCTGCCGGCCGTGATCGACGTCGGCATAGACATCGTAGTACTTGCGGAAGAAGTTGCGGCCCGGATTGAGCTGCTCGAAGTTCATCACCAGGTTGGCGCCGTCGAAGGTCCCGCCGCCGAGATCGGAGACGAGCATGGGCAGCCAGGTGCCGCCTAGGATCCCGGCATTGTAGCGCATCGGATTGACGCCGACCTCACCCGACCAGGTGGCGACCGGCGCCCCGTTGATCACCAACGGGCCGGTTATGTCGGGGTTCATGGCGGCCAGAACCAGCGTCGCCCAACCACCCTGACAGTTGCCGGCGACGACTGGCTTCGGGCTCGTGGGATGGCGGCGCATCACCTCGCGCAGGAACGCCGCCTCCGCGCGCGTCACATCCGCCAGCGTCTGCCCCGGCTCGGGCTGTGCGCGAAAGTTGACGAAATAGACCGGGTGGCCATCGCGAAAGGCCACGCCAACCTGGCTGTCCGGTTTGAAGCCCCCGATCCCGCCGCCATGGCCCGCGCGCGGATCGATGATCACATAGGGCCGCTTCCAGTCCATCACCTCAACGCCTGCAGGCGGCTTGAGGCGGAGAAGCTCGTAATTGCAGGGATGGGGCAGATTGGCCCCGTCCATCACGACCTTATAGTCGTAAACCAGCACCGGCGGGCAGCCCTTGGCTTCGTGATCGAGGAAGATGTCGCCGCGCTCACGCAGGATATCCATCGTGATCAGCCAGCGCTGGGCCGCATCCTGGAGGTACTCCGTCAGGGCGTTCCCGCTGGTGGTCGGCTCTTCGGGCATGCCGGTCTCGGCATCGAGCGCGGGCATCGGGAGGGCCGCCGCCGCCTGCTCCATCCGGTCCAGCGTCGCCTTTGCGCGCGTGCGATGCGTGGCCGAAATCGCGGTCGCGTGCCGGCTGAAGGAGCGCAGGATCAGATCTGCCATCTCCGAGGTCGCGGCCAGCTGCGCCGCCCCTTGAGCCACCTGCTCCGACGGGTTGTGATAGGCGGCCTCCAGAAGGTTCGCGATACGCTTCGACTGTTCGCGTTGCAGGTCGTTGGTGTCCATGCTCGCCCCAATCACTTGTTTCGATGTCAACCGATGATGCCGTAGCCGCCATCAATGGGGTGCACGCCCCCGGTCACGTTGCTGGCCTCGCGGCTCGCCAAGAAGGCCGCATAGGCGCCGATGTCCTCGATAGTCGCGAGCTGATGGGTCGGTGCCCGCTGGGCCGCCGCGTCCAGCAGCTCGTCGAAGGACGCGATGCCAGAGGCCGCCCGCGTCTTGAGAGGCCCTGGCGACAGCGCGTGAACCGAAATGCCCTTCGGTCCGAGCTCGGCCGCGGCGTAGCGCGTCGCCGCCTCCAGCGCCGCCTTCACAGGCCCCATGATGTTGTAGTTCTCGACCACCTTGTTCGCGCCCTGGAACGAGACGGTCATGCAGGTACCGCCGTTGGGCATCAGGGGTTCGGCCCGCTTGATCATGCGCAGGAAGGAGTGAACCGAGACATCCATCGCCATCTTGAAGCCATCGGCCGAACAATCGATCACGCGGCCATGCAGATCGTCGCGCGGCGCAAAGGCGATCGAGTGCAGCAGCGTCTCGAGCCGCCCCCAACGATCGGTGATCTCCGCGAAGAGCGCATCGACCTGCTCTTCGTCGTTCACGTTGAGCGGCATGATGATCTCGGCGTTCAGCTTCTCAGCGAGCGGGCGCACATAAGGCTCGGCCTTTTGGTTGAGATAGGTGATCGCAAGATCCGCGCCTTGAGCATGCATGGCTTGCGCGCATCCCCAGGCGATGGACTGCTCGTTAGCGACCCCGATCACGAGGGCCTTGGTTCCGTCAAGGCTGAACACGACTCATCTCCTGCGACCGATCTATCTTTTGGCAGTGCAACATAGGAGTGCGACAGATCCCTGACGGTGATCGAGATCAAGGACTCTTGAAACTGGGTATCTCGTTGCCTCAGCGTCATTTTTCCGTCGTAAGCTTCTGCTGCCATGGCGGCACGGCAATGCAGCAGGAGGCTAGGTGATGAAGACAGCGATCAAATGCTCCGAGGCGGCTGAATTGGTCGGCGACGGCTCGGTTCTGCATATCGGCGGGTTCATGGGCGTGGGCACGCCCAACCGAATGATCGATGCGCTCGTCGACGTCGCGCCGAAGGGTCTGACAGTCGTGGCCAATGATCTCTGCCGGCCCGGAGAGGGGATCGGAAAGCTGGTCTCTGCCGGTCTCGTCGCCCGCGCGCTCGTCAGCCACATCGGCCTGAACCCGGAGGCTCAGAAGAAGATGCTGACGGGCGAGATGGAGATCGAGCTCGTACCCCAGGGCACGCTGGTCGAGCGCATCCGCGCCGCTGGCTTCGGCCTCGGCGGGGTGCTGACCGCAACAGGCATCGGCACGCCCGTGGAAGAGGGCAAGCAGAGCGTTGAGATCGAAGGCAAGCGCTACCTCATCGAGACGCCGATCAGAGCCGATTTCGCCCTCATCGCCGCGCGCCAGGCCGATTACGCCGGCAATCTCGAGTACTCGCTGACGGCCCATAACTTCAATCCGATCATGGCGATGGCGGCGGAGACGGTGATCGCTGAGCCGCAGAGCATCGTGCCCCTCGGCATGATCTCGCCCGATGCGGTCAAGACCCCGGGCGTGCTGATCGACCATCTGCTCGAGAGGGCCGCGTGATGGATGCCAAAACCCTGATCGCCCGGCGCGTCGCGCGCGAGATCCAGCCCGGCACCTTGGTCAACCTCGGCATCGGTTTGCCGAGCATGGTGGCCAATCACCTGCCCGACGGCGTCCATGTCTTCTTCCAGGCCGAGAACGGGGTGATCGGCCTCGGCGCGCGCCCGCCTGAAGGCATGGAGGATCCGGACCTGACGGATGCTGGCGGCGGGTTCGTCACTGCCGTGCCCGGAGCCGCTTCCATCGATAGCGCGATGAGTTTCGGCCTGATCCGCGGGGGGCATCTGGACATGACGGTTCTCGGCGGCCTTCAGGTCGATGCTCGCGGCTATCTCGCGAACTGG
>JBCCLX010000212.1:0-7526 GCA_039026635.1 Pseudomonadota bacterium | reverse complement strand
GGCACTCGCGGGGGAGCGACTGCGGATCCTGTTGGCGAAATCCGCGAGGAAGGGCTCGTTGGCGTCCGGGCCCATGAATTCGATCAGGACATCGGCCATCAGCTGACCCGAGATGCCCGGAGCGCCAGGGGACAATCCGCCAGGGTCCTCGCCGCTGATCAGCGCATTGATGATGGCCGAGCCGGTACCCGTGATCGCGTTGAGCACGACGGATTGGAGGAGCTGGTTCGATTGGAAATCGAGCTGCGGGATCGCGCTGGGCTGGTCCTCGGGCACCACGGCGGGCCGTTGCGTGAGATTGCCCGTGACCGTCACCTCTCCCGCAGCCGAGACGGCGAGGATCTCCTGAAATGCGTTGGCCTCCGCCGACCAAGCGCCGACGACGAACCGCGCCGCCTCGCCTTCGTCGCCTTGCGGCAGTGTGATCTGGAGATCGGTCGTCGTGAGACCCTGCTCCGTCGTGCCCTCGACGAGCTGCATGCTCCAAGGGAGCGGGACCTCGGCGTTGCTCGCGAGCGGATCACCCTCAAAGGCGAGCGCGCTGCCCCGAAGCACGAGATCGCCCGTCATCGCGAGGTTGGAACGTAGCGTGCCGTCCCCGTTGCCGTGCAGCTCGAACAGCGTGAGTGGCGCGCCGTTGCCGGACACCTCATAGGCGAGGCGGGCTTCTCCAGCTTCTGGCCCCTCTATTGGCGCCGGTCCAAGCGAGAGAACAGCGGTCTCCGACAGCGCTTCGACCCGGTCGGCGCGCACCCCGCCATAGCGTCGTCCGATGGGGTCGACGGCCTGGGGCGGTGTCGCGTCAGCCGCATAACGGAGCCGACCCAGGAAAACGGGCCAGCGACGGGTGTCCTCGGCTGGGTCACGCTCAGGCCCATAATCGAGATCGCGCTGGGCGACCCCCGGCGGACGCGATCGGGGTAGTCGCGCCGGGTCGGGGAGCGCGAGCGTCAGGAAGGCGCGCTCCACGCTGCGATCCGCAGGGCTCGGCTGGCAGCGTCGCGCCACCCCGCTCGTCTCCGTGACGACGCCATAGTTAAGGAAGACCTCGAGCTCGGTTGCCTCGCGATCGGCGAAGGCCTGCAGTGGGATCGCTCGCGGACCCTCGAGCAGCAGGATGCGGCCAAAGCCGTCAAGCGCCATCCCCGGCCGGACGACGAAGCCGCCATCGGGCTCGAGCACCAGCTCCAGACCGCTCAGGATCCCCCAGCTATGGCAGGCGAGCAGATGTCGGCGCATTTGCTCCATGTGGAAGGTCTGTTCGGTGCGCAGATCGTCGAGATCGAGCCGCGCGCCTTCGACGAAACGAAGCCGTGCTGTCCCCTGTGCCATCAGCCGCCTCCTCCCGCGAATGCAAAGACCTGCAACGGCGCGCCGACGACGGCGCCGCGTTCGCCGAGGAGCGTCCCGTCGCGCTGAAAGACGAGTGCTAGGGACTGCCCAGGCCAGCCGGCGGTGGCGAAGAAGAAGCGTCCCGCCGCATCGGTGGTGGTCTGCCGATCCTCGTTGAGCGCGACTTGCACCCCCGCGATGTCGACGCCGTCGATCTGCACACGGCCCGTGATCCCCGTGCGCAGCATGGCAATGATCAGCGCCCAGGAGAGGCCGCGGAACATCCTGTCCGTGAGGAGCGCTGCGAAGGCCGGATCGCTGGGCTGGGGCGAAAGCGGCCCATAGGCGATGCGGCCGGGCGCCCTGACGGCGATGCCCTGCTCGGCCCTGTCCTGGCCGTCGAGCAGGCTCAGCATGCCGACGGCATCGAGGGTCATCCCGCCGTCCGGCCCGCGAAGGCTTAGGCGCGAGCGGGCCGGATCGCCCTGTTTGCCCGGGTGATGGAGCTCGAGGCGCAGCTCTTCGCGCCTGCTGTCCTCTTCTTCGATGCGGACACGGCGCAGGCTCCAGGGTGCTGCACCTTCGGGCGGGGCGCTCGCTTCGGGGAAGTGAATGCCGGGCAGGGCGATGGCGGGGCGCTCGTCCTCGCGTGCCGGCATCACCGTCAGGCTGCCGTCGAGCCGGGCGCCGAGGCGTCGGTCGATCGTGAGGATCGGCGTCGCGGCGCCGAAACCGACTGAGAGACGCGTCTCGCCGGTTCTTGCATCGGGCCCGATACTGAGGACTGCGTCGCCGCTTGCCGCGTCGATCCGGTCGGCGCGGGTGCTGCCGGTTTGGCGATACTGCGCGCTCACAGGCGGCGCAGCACCGCTCTCGAGCGTGGCGAGGACGACGCCATCGGCATCGAGGCTCGGCAGCCCCGGGGTTACGCTGAGGACGGCGCAGCGCTGGGCATGCCGGGCGGAGATGGTGTCACGGGCTCTGAGGCTGATCGTGGCGGTCGTCGCCTCGGCCGGAACCTCCGCCCGTGCCCGGTTCCGAAGCGTGAGCACGGCGCCATCCGGCAGCAGCGCTGCACCGGGCGACACCTCGATCCGCGATCCGGAGAGGGTGACCTCCAGCCCGGTCAGCACGCCCGGCCCATGCACTCCCCGCTGATGGCGCGCAAGCCGCCACGCGCGGCTCACCTGCTCGGCGGTGAGGGCCTCAGCCGTCAGCCTCTGACCCTCCCGGAAGACCGGTCGCGCGGGCTGCGGTGTCATGGCCGGCCCCCTTGGGCGAGGGTTTGCGCGACCTCGATCATCTTCTCGAGCAACGCCTCCGGCGTCAGACCGGCATTCGATCCCGGAAAGCCCGTGACGATCTCCAGCATGGTATCGCGGTCGGCAT
The DNA here is from genome assembly GCA_039026635.1 of Pseudomonadota bacterium. Taxonomy (GTDB): domain Bacteria; phylum Pseudomonadota; class Alphaproteobacteria; order Rhodobacterales; family Rhodobacteraceae; genus Thermohalobaculum. Next base: position 4,805 of record JBCCLX010000212.1, on the reverse strand, counting down.
CGAGCAGATCGGCGATGGTCCCGATCCCTCTCTCTCGCAGGACTGCGATGCGCGCCTCGCCGACGCCTCGTACCGGCACTCTGATCGCCTCGATGTCGAGGTCGCCGCCCGGTCTCTGCGCGTCCGCGGGGCTGGTTGTCCCCTGGCCTGGCGGTGCTGTGCTGCTCAGGAAACTGCTGGCGATGCTGGCGCTCGGACCGGCGGCCAGGTTGTCGGGCACCTGATTGGAGGGTGCTGAGAGACGCCAGCCGATCACCCGGGGGCCGTGCCCGCTATCGGCATAGACCAGAACGATTTTCCGCGCCCAGGAGGCGAAGGGCTTCTCTTTCAGGATCGCGCTCACCTGCGTGCCGTCGAGGGGGACCTTCAGCGCCTCGATGCCGACGACCTGCAGGCCGGCCGCTGCGAGCGCCAATGCCGCGGCATTCGGCTCGCGTCCGAGGGCATGGGCGATGAGGTTGACCGCGCCGAGCGGCGCCGGGGCGTCGGCCGGAGAGAGCTGCCGGCGCGGCGGCCCCGCCTTTTCGATCCAGCCGATAAAACAGATGTGCCGTCCGCGGCGATCGACCCCGGTGAAGAGCCAGACCCGGCCGAGGCAGACGCGCTCGTCTTCCGCGCAGGCGTGGCAGTCCGCATCGATCAGTGCGAGTCTGCGGTCGATGATCACCCAGAAGAGCAGAACCTCGGGATCGAACCGCCATGGCCGCGTCGAGGACGATGGCTCGTCGATCCCCTCGATGATCCGGTCGAGCAGACCGATGGAGCAAATCCCGAGATCGAGGAGGAAATCGCGCAAGGCTTTTGGCTTAGTGCCTGCAGGGACGAGCTTAGCGGCGTCCTTGGCGATCTGCAGCGTCTCGTCCCAGGCCTCGGCCACCGCTTCATGGGGCGCCGGCCTGTCCTTATGCGGCTGCACCAGAAGGCGCACGCCTTCGCGCAGGCGCGTTGTGGCGCAGGGATCGGCCATCTCACCACCGATCTGCCAGCACGCATCGTCCTCTTTACCGGCCGCGTCAGTACAGCCGCAGCCGCCGGGATAGGGCAATGAGACGACGGGCTCCTCCGCCGCTTCGAGACAGATATCGAGGCCGACACAGCCGTGCAGCCGCACCCCCATGGCCTTGACATCGATGCCTAGGCGATCCGCGATCAGCTTGGCATTCGCCTCCTCGCGCCGCTTCTTTTCGGCCTCGACCTGCTCGGCCGTCCCGCCTGGCCAAAGGCAGGGGTCGGGGCAATGGGGCGCGAGATCGAGGCAGGTCGTCTCGCAGAGCACCAGATCGTCCCCGCAGCAGGAGACCGCATAGCCCGGAGAGATGATCACCCGGGTCGGACAATCCGGATCGATGCACAGGCCGAAGCCACAGACGACACCCCAGCCGTCGCGATAGCGAACGCGGGCAAGGCGCCGGTCGGTCCAGTGCACAAGGGCGTTGAGATCCCCGTCGGTCAGCTCCTGACCGCAATGAAATTCGGGGCGCAGGAGACAGTCGAGCTCGCAGACCGGTGGTGGGTCACAGCGCTCGCAGCAGGGATCGCGATCGGGCGCACAACCGGGGTCGCGCTTGCCGCGCGGCGGATGGGGAGTGCGGTGCTTCGGGGTCGGGCTTTGCATGATGCTCTCCTCACTCCTCCAGGGAAAACCAGCTCTGGAAGAGACCGCCCGCAATGCCGTTGCCCGTGGGCATTTGCCCGCGCAGGAAATCGACATCGACAGGGTGGCCATGGGCGTCGAGCACGAAGTCGCCGCGCAGCAGCACCCGGAAGTCGTTGTTGCAGAACTGGCGGATCTTCTTCAGCGTCGACTTGCCGATCGGATAGACGGCGGTGCATCGATCGGCGTCGAGGTACGGCTCGCCGTCACAAGCAAAGTACTCGCTGTCGAGCTGGACGCCTGTGTACTGTACTTCGAACGTAAAGCGGGAGATGCCGGTGCCGCGGGCATCGTCGCGCTCGGCGATAGGCTCCGAGAAGGTGATGCGCAGCGCTCCGTCCATGTCGGTGACCAAGTCGTCCGCTTTGATCGCCGCGCCGTGGTCCCAATTGATGGCGCAGATCGTGGTGTGTCGGCGCAGCGTGTTGATCACGGCGGGGCGGCCGATCTGATCGATCCTTGGGCCGTCCTCGCCATAGGTGAGAACCGCGAGGGGCACGCAGTCACCGCAGGGGCAATCGGGGGCGAAGCAGTCGATATCGCCGTGGCCCTTGCCTTTGCAGTCCTTCCCCTCAGGCGCGTTCGGCCAGCAGTCGGGCCCAAGCTCGTCCTGATGGACGATCTTGATGGCGAAGCGCTCACGCATGCGGCTGGGTGCTGTGCGCTCGGGGTCGCAGCCGCAGGGATCGTCGAGCACCGGGCGCTGCTCGGTGCCTTCCAGGAGGTAATGCAGGCAGACGACATAGGGGCCCCAGTCAGGCTCCGGCTGGGGATGCGGATAGGCTTCCGCCGCTGGCTCCGCAGCACGCTGCGATGGCTTCTGCAGATAGCCGTAGATATCGCGCTTCGGCGGTGTCGGCTTGGGGGGCGTCTTGCCTGGCGGTGGGCAGGGATCGGGCTTCGGCACCTTGGGGATACAGATCCGCTCAGGCTCGCAAACCAGGATCTCCCGGCCACAGCAGTCGATGGCGATGCCGGGCTTGAGCACGACGAAACGGTCGCGGCAGGCAGGATCGGGGTGCGGACAGATATCGAGCCCACAGACCACGCCCCAGCCATGGAACAACAGATTGCGCAGCCTCAGACGCGCGAGAAAGAAGGCCTGCTCGTCGCGCATGTCCCGGGCCGTCAGCAGCCGACCGCTGAAGTAATGGGGCAGCTCGCGCGGGATGTCCTCACAGCGATGCTCGCAGGCGGGGGGCAGGTAGCAACCCGGAGGCGGGTCATGTCGCTTGTTCATCGTCGGTCTCCCGTTCCGGTTAGATCAGGCGGCTTGCGGCGGGGGGCAGAGGTGTCGGCGCGAGCGTGAGGGTGCGGGGTGGGCCATCGTTGCCGCGGGCGCTGCCGCCGAGCTTGGCGTCGATGCCGAGGCGGGGCAGACAGGAGGGCGGCGTCGCCGGCGCCGAGCAGCCGAGCCGGACCACCCGCGCGTCCGTTAGCGTCGTGCCGATGCCGAGCGTCGCATCGCCGTCGAGCCTGATGCCGCCGGCATGGCGCTGCAGCTGCCAGGCGATATGGGCCGGCACCTCCTCGGCAATCGCCCGGCGCAGCATGTCCTCAGCCACGCCATCCGGGGCGAGAGCGCGTGGCAGCACGATGTCGAGCCGATGGGCGTGGCGCTGAAAATCGGCGACGGTGGGGTCAGTGCGGCTGTCGATCACCGTCTCGCCGATCGTGAGGCCTGTGCCCCCGATGATCCCGACGGCACGGCCCAGCCGGTGGCCCGTTGCCGCCCCAAGACGGCGGCTCGTGCGCCGCTCGAACCCCTCGACCAGGCGGATCGTCGGCGTCACCTCGTCGACGCTCAGTCCGCTCAGCGTGGCAACAAGGGCACTCAGCCGGGCGCGCAAACCCTCCTTCGTGCCCAGGGCAGCGGCGTTCTGGAGGCGCAGATAGAGCAGATGGCGCCGCGCCTCGGGCGTCAGCCGTGGATCGGGTGGAATGGCGAACCACTGTTCCAGCGCCGCGAGAAGGCGATCGTTCGTGAAGCGTGGATCGAGCATCAGCGGCGCGTCGCGGAGCAGTTGCTCCGGGGTCGCGATGCCGAGCGCGAGCAGCCCGAAGAGCCGCTCCAGCATATCGCGCATGGGCTCCTGCGCCTGGAAGACCGCGGGCATCAGGTCGAGCCAGCGTGGGCCGCCGTAAGTGATCTCGATCGCGTCGATGCGCGGCGTGTCACGACCGTCGGCCTCAAGGGCGATGCGCAGCCAAAGGTACCGCCCGGGGGGGGCGCTGACGTGGAAGTCGAGCTCCCGGGGCGCAGTCTCGCCCGGCCCGCGCTGGGCCGGTGCGCGATAGGTCAGCGCCGTGCGGAAGAGCGGGACCACCGCTTCCGGCGCCAGGTCCTCCGGCAGGGCCTCTGGATCGTCGGAGGTGTAGCAGCCTACGGTTAGCGTCGTGCCTGGGGGCAGGGCGGCCAGCTGCAGCCGCCCGACCCGCCAGACCCGCGCATCGCGACCCCCATCGAGGCGCGTGGACAGCCACCAGCCGTGCCGTTCGAAGATCGCAGCCGGCGCCATCGCCGCTGGATCCGGCGGGAGCGGGGCGCCATCCCGGTCGAAGACAATGCCGCCGTCATGTCTGGCGGCGAGTGGATCGGCCTTTGGGGGCGGTAGCGGCAACCTTGGGCAGGCCGAGAGCATCGCGGCCGGCAGGGCGAAGCGTTCGTCCCGGTCCACGCCGATGGGTGGCTGCGCGACCAGCGGCGCGAGACCCGCGAGCGTCCGGAGACGCAGCCGAACCGTGCCGTCTGCGCGGAGGACCACCGCCCCGCCGCCGCGCCGGATGAGCGCCCGACCGCCATCGAGCGTGGGCAGCACCCCGATATAGCCCTCAAGCGCGCCGATCGGGGGTGCGGGTGGGAGCATGTCGAGCCAATGGGCCCCCGCCGCCAGACGCGCGAGGGCGCCGTCGGCGAAGAGCAGCAAGAGCCCATGCCCGTCCACCGCGCTGTCCCGCAGCGGGCGCAAGCCATCGATCGTCGCGAGAACCCGGCCGTCAGGGTCATAGACGAAGAGCTGCTGGCGCCCGACGACGTAAAGCCGATGGCCCACGCTATGGATCGCCCAGGCATCCTCCGGCACGGCCGCGAGCGGCAGTGGGATCCAGCCCGCCCCACCGTTGAGACGGTGCACGACCCTGCCGTCGCGGC
>JBCCLX010000211.1:0-7536 GCA_039026635.1 Pseudomonadota bacterium | reverse complement strand
GCCGGTTTGGCGGCGCTTGCGGATGCGGCAGGGCTCTCGGCACCACCGCGCTCGAGCGATTTGGGCTTTGTGCTCGGCCCGCGGCTCAATGCCGGGGGGCGTGTCGGCGAAGCCGGGCTCGGTGTTGCGCTTCTGACAGCACCCGACATGGCCGCGGCGATGCCTTTGGCGGCACGGCTCGAAGAGCAGAACCGGGAGCGGCGGCGGATCGAGGCGGATGTCCTCGACGCGGCTTTGGCGGCGGCGGGAACGCGGCTCGATGCAGAGCGCGCTGAGGGGCATATGCCCTCCCTGGCCTGGGCCGCGGGCGAGGGTTGGCATCCGGGCGTCGTGGGCATCGTGGCGAGCCGCTTGAAGGAGCGGTTCGGCTGTCCGGCGGTGGTGATCGGCATCGATGAGGCCGGGCTCGCGAAGGGATCGGGGCGCTCTGTGCCCGGCGTCGACCTGGGCTCAGCGATCTCGGCGCTGGCGCGGGAGGGTCTCTTGGAGGCCGGCGGGGGACACCGGATGGCAGCCGGGCTGACGGCGCGAGCGGACCGGGTGACTGATGCCATGGCGGCCTTGGCGGAGCGGCTTGGCCGCGACGGTGCCGGAGCCGCGGAGCCCGCCAAGCTCACCATCGACGGGCTGGTCGCCCCGGCTGCGGCGACGCCGGAACTGGTCGGTCAGCTGGAGGCCGCGGGCCCTTTCGGTCAGGCAAGCCCGCCGCCCCGTCTGGCCCTGGCGCGCGTGGTGCCGCGCGGGGTGCGGGTGAGTGACCGTGGCCATGTTTCTCTGAGGCTCGAGGCGGCGGAAGGCGCTGCCGGTCGAGCGCGCGCGCTGCCGGCCATCGCTTTTGGAGCGGCGGAGAACGGCATCGGAGCGGCCCTTCTGGCGGCCGCTGAGGCGGGACGGCCGCTGCATGCGGCAGGGCGTCTTGAAATCGACGACTGGGGCGGGCGGCGTCGGGCAAAACTGCGCCTGGAGGATGTGGGCGAGATCGGCTGAGCGAGTGGCTTTGCGCTCAAGCGGCGCCCGTCCCCGGTTGGTCCCTGGAGGTCCTCATCGCTCTGAGTGACGCACCCCACGATGCTCTACGATGTGGTGGTGTGGCGGCGATCTGGCCCCCTTGCGGGGGCGGGTCGTTTTCGCTATCTCCCCCGTCCACGGCCGATGCACCCTTCGTCTAGCGGTCTAGGACGCCGCCCTCTCACGGCGGAAACACGGGTTCGAGTCCCGTAGGGTGTACCAGGGCGTGGAAACCGGGTATGAGCCCGGAGACGGAGCACCCTTCGTCTAGCGGTCTAGGACGTCGCCCTTTCACGGCGAAAACACGGGTTCGAGTCCCGTAGGGTGTACCACTTCCCGATTGTTGAGGCCTGATTGCCCGCCCTGGCGGGGCCTGCTCTGCATAGCTGGGCTCAGGGCCGGGTCGTCGGGGACGTCGCGGCCCCCACCGACCCCGCGGGCTTGCGCCCTCGGGGCGCGCGATGGCCTGCGCCCTTGGCGCGCGCGATGGCCTGTGCCCTTGGGGCGTGGGACGATCTTGGCTGGGCTCAGCGGCGCCAGAAGAGGGGCGTGAAGAGGACGAGGACGCTCAGAAACTCGAGCCGGCCGAAGAGCATGCCGAAGGAGAGGAGCCATTTGGCCGCATCCGGCAGGCTCGAGAAATTCCCCTCCGGCCCGATCGCGGGGCCGAGGCCGGGGCCGAGATTGCAGAGCGCGGCCACCGCGGCGGAGACGGCCGTCAGAAACGGCAGGCCGAGAAGCGAGAGCAGCACCGACCAGAGCAGCAGGGCTGCGAAGAAGACGAAGAAAAAGCCCATGATCGAGGAGACGACTTCCGGCTCCACAGGGCGCCCGCCATAGCGCAAGAGATAGACCGTGCGTGGGCTGTGGATGCGCCTGATCTGCATCGACAGGGCGGCGATCAGGACCTCGTAGCGGAACACCTTGGCGGAGCAGGCCGTACTGCCCGTACAGCCGCCGATCAGCGCCAGAAAGAAGAGAAGCGCAACAGCGAACCCGCCCCAGCCGTCATAGCCATCCGCCGCATAGCCCGTGCCCGTCATGACCGAGGTGGTGTTGAAGAAGGCCTGGCGCAGCGCATCGAGCGGTGGATGCAGGTCGCGCAGCACCAGCGATCCTGCGATGATCAGCGCGCTCACGCAGACGATGGTGAGGAAGGTGCGGATCTGAGGGTCGCGCAGGAGCGGCTCGACATTGCCGCGGGCGAGCTGGATGAAGCGGATGAAGGGCAGCGCCGCGAGCCACATGAAGACCACAGCGACCCAGTGTACGGCCGGGGGCATCTCCGCAAAGCTCGTATCGTAATTCGCCATACCGCCGGTGGCGACGGTCGTCATCGCATGGACGAGGGCGTCGAAGGTCCCGAGGCCAGCGGCGCCATAGGCGATCATGCAGGCTACCGTGAGCCCGATGTAGATCCAGGAGAGCGAGCCTGCGATCTCTGTGGCGCGGGGGACGATATCGCCGGTCAGATCGAAGCTTTCGGAGCGGAAGAACTGCATGCCGCCGATGCGCAGGGCAGGCAGGAAGACGATGGCCACGACCACGATGCCGACGCCGCCGAACCACTGCAGCATACCGCGCCAGAGGAGCATGCCGGCGGGCGCCTCATCGAGGCCGGAGAAGACGGTGGAGCCAGTGGTGGTGAGGCCCGACATGGCTTCGAAATAGGCGTCCGTGAAGCCGACACCCGGTGCGCCGAAGACGAAGGGCAGCGCGCCGAAGACGGGCAGAGCGGCCCAGACCAGCGTGGTCAGCAGAAAGGCTTGCCGACGGCTGAGGCCTTGATCGCGCAGGCGGCCCTGACGCGTGGCCGTGGCGAGGGTCGTGCCGCTCGCCCAGGTCAGCGCTGCGGCAAGGACCATGCCCTGCCAGTTCGGATCGCCCTCCACGGCGTCGAACCCCGCCGGCACCAGCATCGACAGGCCGAGGAGGGCGGAGAGGCGCCCGATGACGAAGCCGATGGGGCGAAAACCGGTCACGCGCCGGACGCTAGCCCGTCGCGGCGGCGCTGGCTACCTCTTCGCGATGCCGTGCGCGGAATGCGATCAGATGCGATCGGCCCGCGCTTTAGAACGGCACTTCGTCGGCGGCGGTGCGGCCGGGGGTCGGGGCTTCGGTGACGTAGGAGGCTAGGACCTTCTTCTCGCCGGCCTTCTCGAAGGCGACGGTGAGCTTGTCGCCCTCGATGCCGACGACGGCGCCGTAGCCGAACTTCTGGTGGAAGACACGGGTGCCGTGCTCGAAGCGGCTCTCGGCGGCGGCGTCGACCACCAGGCCACGCACCTCGCGCGGTTGGCCGAGACCATGGGCGCCGCGGCGGGCGGCCATGCGCTTCCAGCCGGGTGAGGCGTAGGCGTCGGCCTCGACGGCCTTGGCCTCCAGCGCGGAGCCCGAGAGGGGGCCGGCATGCAGACCCGCCGCGGGCGTCGCGCCCATGCCGCTGCCGTGGAGCCCCGGGGGCGTGAGGACCTCCACATGGGTCTCGGGCAGCTCATCGATAAAGCGGGACGGCAGCGAGGACTGCCAGCGGCCGTACATGTGCCGATTGGCGACGAAGGAGATCGTGAGGGAGCGTTCCGCCCGCGTGGTGCCGACATAGGCGAGGCGGCGTTCCTCCTCGAGACCCTTGAGCCCGCTCTCGTCCATGGCGCGCTGGGACGGAAACAGCCCGTCCTCCCAGCCCGGCAGGAAGACGGCCGGGAACTCCAGGCCCTTGGCGGCGTGCAGCGTCATGATCGAGACCTTGGGGGCGGCTTCCTCACTCTCGTTGTCCATGACCAGCTGGACGTGCTCGAGGAAGCCCTGGAGGTTCTCGAACTCCTCCAGCGCCTGGATCAGTTCCTTGAGGTTCTCGAGGCGGCCCGGCGCGTCCGGCGATTTGTCCGACTGCCACATGCCCGTGTAGCCGCTCTCGTCCAGCATCCGTTCGGCGAGCTCCAAGTGAGACACGCGTTTGACGTCCGAACCGGTGCTGACGGCGCCCTTGGTCAGCGCATGCCATTCGTCGAACTGGCCGCAGAGCTGGCCGAGCTCCTTCTTGGCGCGCGCGCTTACGCCATCGACTGCGCCGGCGCCGGCCGCCCGCGCCGCCTCGAACAGCGTCAGCTCATGGTCGCGGGCATAGCGCTGAAGGGCCTGGGCCGCTTTCTCGCCGACCCCGCGCTTCGGCGTGTTCATGATGCGCTCAAAGGCGAGGCCATCATCCGGGCTCACGGCGACGCGGAAATAGGCCATCGCATCGCGGATCTCCATGCGCTCGTAAAAGCGCGGGCCGCCGATCACGCGATAGGGCAAGCCGATGGCGAGGAACCGGTCTTCGAAGGCGCGCATCTGGAAGGAGGCGCGGACGAGGATGGCGATGTCGTCGAGGCTGACGGGGTCTTCGCCCCGCGTGCCCCGCTGCATCGCCTCGATCTCCTCACCGATCCAGCGCGCTTCCTCGTCGCCGTCCCAATGGCCGATCAGGCGCGGCTTGGCGCCGTCGTCGTCCGCGGTCCAGAGCGTCTTGCCGAGCCGATCCGCATTGGCTGCGATCAAGCCGGAGGCGGCGGCGAGGATATGGCCCGTCGAGCGATAGTTCTGCTCGAGCCGGATGACTTTCGCGCCCGGGAAATCCTTCTCGAAGCGGAGGATGTTACCCACCTCCGCGCCGCGCCAGCCGTAGATCGACTGATCGTCGTCGCCGACGCAGCAGATGTTGCGATGCTCCGCCGCCAGCAGCCGAAGCCAGAGATACTGCGCGACGTTGGTGTCCTGATACTCGTCGACCAGAATGTAGCGGAAGCGGCGCTGGTAGTCGCCCAGCACATCCGCGTTCTCCTGAAAGATCTTTACTACATGGCAGAGCAGATCGCCGAAATCGGCGGCATTCAGCACCTTGAGCCGCGCCTGATACTGCTCGTAGAGCGCCTGGCCTTTGCCGTTGGCAAAACCGCGCTCGTCAGCCGGGACCGCATCCGGCGCGATGGCCCGGTTCTTCCAGCGGTCGAGCATCGAGGCGAACATGCGCGCGGGCCAGCGCTTGTCGTCGATCCCATCGGCCTGGAGGAGCTGCTTGATCAGGCGGATCTGATCGTCGGTATCGAGAATGGTGAAATTGGACTTCAGCCCCACCAGCTCCGCATGCCGGCGCAGGATCTTCACGCTGATCGAGTGGAACGTGCCGAGCCAGGGCATCCCCTCCGCCGCATGGCCCAAGAGCGCGCCGGTCCGGTTGCGCATCTCGCGGGCGGCCTTGTTGGTGAAGGTCACAGCCAGCACCTGGCTGGGGAAGGCCCGGCGGGTGGAGATGATATGGGCAAGTCGCGTGGTCAGCGCCCGCGTCTTGCCGGTACCAGCACCAGCGAGGACCAGCACCGGGCCCTCCAGCGTCTCGACCGCCTCACGCTGCGGCGGGTTCAGGCCGTCGAGATAGGGCGCGGGGCCCGCGGCCGAGGGCGCCGTAGCGGCCGCGCGCTGCGAAAGGGAGCCGGCAGGCTGCGCCCGCTCGTCCCAGCTCCCGAAATCGTCCAAATCGTCCTGCATCCGGTTCATGGCGCAAACCATAGCGCGACGGGACCGATCTGGAAACTATTCGTTCGCTTCTTGTTCACGCTCGATGCAGATCTGCCGCGGCGGACGGGGCAGAGGGCCCGCAGCCCCACCATCACCAAGACATGATGAGCACCAGTCTTCCAACCCGCCCTTGCGGTGCTTAGATCGCCTGTGAAGGTGCCATGCGGCAACGATACGCCCTTGCCGACGGCGCACTCTGCTGCAAGTTGCGAGAAGAAACCAACCGGAAAGGGTCGGGCGCATGTTCTTTGGGTTCAAGAAGGTCGAGATGGTGGCGCCGGAGAAGGCGTTGGCAGGGCGCGGCAGCACGCTCCCCACGGCAGAGACGCATTTCGTGAACGGTGCGCCGCTGAAGGGCCCGCATCCGGCCGGTGCGGAGACCGCCGTCTTTGCGATGGGCTGCTTCTGGGGCGCCGAGCGGATCTTTTGGAAGCTGCCCGGCGTGATCGTCACCTGGGTCGGCTATGCGGGCGGCTTCACCCCGAACCCCACCTATCGCGAAGTCTGCTCGGGCCAGACGGGCCATACCGAGATCGTGGGCGTGGTCTACGACCCGGCGCGGATTTCCTATGAGGAACTGCTCAAAGTGTTCTGGGAGAACCATGACCCGACCCAGGGTATGCGCCAGGGCAACGACGTCGGCACCCAGTATCGCAGCGCGATCTACACGACGACCGAGGCCCAGGCGGCGACCGCAGCCGAGACGGCGCAGCTCTTCGGCGAGCGGTTGACCGCGCGCGGCCTCGGCGAGGTGACGACGGAGATCAAGCCGGCCGGCCCACTGTTCTTCGCTGAGGACTATCACCAGCAGTACTTGGCCAAGAACCCGGGCGGGTACTGCGGGATCTCGGGCACCGGCGTGACTTGCCCCGTGGGCGTCGAGCGCGGCGTGGGCGCCTGACACCGCCCCTTCCCCGTCAGCCTCACACCGTCTAGGGCGTCCTCTCAAGCCGAGGAGACGCCCATGACAACCTGGACCGCGCTCACCACCCTGCCTGGCGAGGGGCCCGCCCGCGTGCTCGCCGATCTGATGGAGGAGCTGCTCGATCCCGCGCCCACGGGCATCGGCTGCTTCGAGATCGAGGATGGGTCGGGGCGTTGGGAGGTCGGCGGCTATTTTGTCGATAAGCCCGATGAGGCGGCGCTGGCCGTCCTGGCCGCGACGCAAGATGCCGCCCCTTTCGCCGTCTCGCGCCTGGCGGATCGCGATTGGGTGGCCCAGGTTCGGCGGGAGCTGCATCCAATCGAGACGGGGCGCTTCATCGTCCATGGCGCGCATGACGCCCATCGGATCCCGCCGAACGCCATTGCGCTGGCCATCGAGGCGGCCATGGCGTTTGGCACCGGGCATCACGCCACGACCCAGGGCTGCCTCAAACTGATCGACAGGCTGGCGCGCGCCGGTTGGCGCCCGCGCCGCGTCGCCGATATCGGGGCCGGAACGGGCGTGCTCGCCATGGGGGCGGCCAAGCTCTGGCGCGTGCCGGCGGTGGCGGCCGATATCGATGCGGTGGCGACGGCCACGGCACGCGCGAATGTGGCAGTCAACGGGGTGAGCGATTGCGTGCGGACGCTGACGGCGCCCGGTTTTCGACACCCTGAGATCCGGCGTACCGCGCCCTATGATCTGGTGCTCGCCAACATCCTGGCCGCGCCGCTCAAGCGCCTGGCCCCGGACATGCGGCGCTATCTCGCGCCGGGGGGGCGGGCGATCCTGTCGGGACTGTTGACCGTGCAGGCACCCGGGGTCTTGGCGGTCTATCGCAGCCACGGCTTTGTTCCGTGCGACCGGGTTGTGATCGGGGAGTGGACCAGCCTCCTGCTCAGGCGCGCGTGACCGGCGCCCAAAAGAAATGGGGCGCCGTCCTTCTGGACGACGCCACTTGGCGGACCGCGCCTGCCGCAGCGGCCTGGTGGGGCCGCGCGGCGAGGGCGGTGTCAGAAGCGGCCGCTCTCGAAGAGCTCGATGTC
>JBCCLX010000210.1:0-7553 GCA_039026635.1 Pseudomonadota bacterium | reverse complement strand
GGGAAGTTGAAGAGCACGATGGCGAGCTTGCGCTCCGCCGCTGCACGGGCGCGCAGGCGGACCAGTCGCGCGGTGCGTTCGGCAAGGCGCTCGGAGCGTTCCAGACAAGCGTGCATCTCTCGCGCGGTGCCGGGCTCAAAGATGCAGTGCCGGTCGCAGCCCTGGCAGGGCAGGCCGGCCCCGTCGGACCGACCCCCAAAGACGATCGGGTTCGTTGCCCCGTCGAGCTCCGGGATCGCGACCATGATGGTGTTTTCGACGGGCTGCAGCCCACGGGCCGAGCCCCCCCATTGCTCGAGGCTTTGGAACTCAAGCGCATGGGCGCCGATGTAGGGGACATCAAGCTGGGCGAGGACCGTCTCTGCCGCTGCCGCATCATTGTAGGCAGGACCGCCGACCAGGCTGAAGCCTGTCAGGGAAATCACTGTATCCACAATGGCTTGCCCGTCCTTGATGAAAAACCGGTCGATGGCCTCGCGGGCGTCCAAGCCGGCGGCAAAGGCGGGGATCACGCGCAGGCCGCGGGCTTCGAGCGCTTCGATGACGCCGTCGTAATGGCCCGTGTCGCGCGCGAGCACGTAGGAGCGCAGGATCACGAGGCCGACGGTCCCGCAGGCGGCGTCAGGCTGGGGCAGGCTGTCGGCGTCTTCCCCCGTGCGACCTTCGAGGCGCGGGTGGTAGACGCCTGTTTCCGGGTAATCGAGAGGCGGGCTCACCTGCAGTCGGCCGCGCCAACAGGCGCGCGGGCCTTCGGCATAGCGGTCGACGAGCATGGTCACGAGGCCGGCGAGGTTCTCATCGGACCCGCTGAGCCAATACTGCATCGCCTCGAAATAGCTGCGCAGGTCCTGTGCCGTGCCGGGAATAAAGCGAAGGATCTTTGGGATCCGGCGGAGCATCGCCATCTGGCCGGCGCCGGAGGAGCTGCTTTGGCCCGGACCGCGCTTGCCCCGCAGCTTTTTCAGAAGGGCGACGACACCCTTGTCCGGCTTGCCCATATCGAGCCGGCCGATGCGGGTGAGCTTCGTGATCTCGGGCGCAGAGACGATGGCGACCATCGCGTCACAGCGCGCGCGCCGAGCTTGCAGATCGGGCAGGATGGCGCGGATGTGCTCATCGACGAAGAGCATGGCGCAGAGCACGATGTCAGCCTCGGCCACCGCCGCCTTGGCCGCGCCGAGTGCTTCCGGGCTTTCGGCCCAATCGGTGGCGGCGTGCAGCGTGACCTGCAGGCCCGGGGCCTCCTCGGCCAGACGGCGCTGCACCCGGTCGAGCGCGGCGCCAAAATGGCGATCGAGCGTGATGATCGCGAGCCGCAAGGGTGCGGGGCGGGGCGTGCCCCCGCCGGCGGGGGTATCGGGACCGTCAACGCGCATAATGGGCCTTTGCGTCGTAGAGGGTTTCGAGGGTGATCTCAGGGCGCCCGCGTTCGCTCGCGAAGGCCTCGGTGTTGCGGCGCACCTTGCCGCGCACGAAAAACGGGACTTTCTTGAGCTCGCGCTCCGCCTCACCCGTCCAGGTCGGGGCGCCGTCGGTGACGGGCGCGGGGGCGGGGTCTTCCGTGCGGCTGCCATGGCCGAGGTGGCTCGGCTGCGCGCTGTCGTTGAATTCGAAGTCGTCCCGGAACATCGCGAGCAGATGCTCTTCGAGGCCCATGACCAGCGGGTGCACCCAGCTGTCCCAGATCACATTCGCGCCCTCGAAGCCCATCTGCGGGCTGTAGCGGGCGGGGAAATCCTGGACATGGACGGGGGCCGAGATCACGGCGCAGCCGATGCCGAGCCGCTTGGCGATATGCCGCTCCATTTGGGTGCCGAGGAGGAGCTCGGGCGCCGCTTCGGCAACCGCGCGCTCGACCTCCAGGTAGTCGTCCGTGATGAGCGCCTCGAAGCCATGGGCCTGCGCGGCCTCGCGCACGGGGCGGGCCATCTCGCGGCTGTAGGTGCCGAGCCCGGCGAGGGTGAAACCGAACTCTTCCGTCGCGATCCGGGCGGCGGCAAGCGCATGGGTCCCGTCGGCGAAGATGAAGACGCGTTTGCCCGTCAGATAGGTCGAGTCGACCGAGGCCGAGTACCAGGGCAGGCGGCTGCCGAGTGCCAGCGCCGGGGCCGGGTCGATGTCGAGCAGACCCGCGAGCTCGGCGATGAAATCGCGCGTGGCGCCGACGCCGATGGGCTGGACGGTGGTGTAGGGCTGGCCGTGGCTGCGTTTCAGCCAGCGCGCCGCGCTCTCCCCGATCTCCGGGTACAGCATCACGTTGGCATGTGCCTCGGGCAGGAGCGTGAGGTCGCCGGGCCGCGCGCCCATCGGGGCCACCACATTCACCGAGACACCAAGAGCGTCCAGCAACCGCCTAATCTCCAAAAGATCATCGCGATTGCGAAAGCCCAGCGAGGTGGGGCCCAGGATGTTGACACTCGGCCGCGCGTCCCGCTCGGGCGTGGGCACAGAGGCGAAGCGGCGCACGAGCTGGTAGAGCGTCTCGGCCGCGCCCCAGTTCTCCTTCTTTTGATAGGCCGGCAGCTCCAGGGGCACGACGGGACGGTCGATGCCCGCGCCCTCGGCAAGACCACCAGGATCATCCTGGATCAACTCGGCCGTACAGGAGGCGCCCACAATCAGCGCTTCGGGATCGAAGGTGGCGATCGCGTCCTTCAGCGCGCGGGCGAAGAGATCGGCGGTGTCGCTGCCCAGATCGCGCGCCTGGAAAGTCGTGTAGGTGACCGGCGGGCGCTTGGCGTCGCGCTGGATCATCGTGAAGAGCAGATCCGCGTAGGTGTCGCCCTGGGGCGCATGCAGCACGTAGTGCAGCCCCTCCATCGAGGCGGCGATCCGCATGGCACCCACATGCGTCGGGCCTTCGTATGTCCAGAGTGTGAGCTTCATACCGCGAGCCTCGTGCGCCGCTCGAGGGGGCGGGCGAAGAGCTCGGCCAGATCGCCGGCCTGCTCGTAGCCCTGGATGGGGGTGAAGACGAGCTCGATGGACCATTTGGTCGTGAGCCCCTCGGCCTCGAGCGGGTTGGCGAGGCCGAGGCCGCAGACGGTGATGTCGGGGCGTTCGGCGCGCACCCGCGCGAGCTGACGGTCCACGTCCTGGCCCTCGGAAAGGCGGGCTTCGGCGGGCAGGAGCGCGATCTCAGGGCCGTGGTGGCGCGCGTGGAGATAGGGCATCCCGACCTCGACCGGCACCATCCCGGCCTCGCGCGCTAGGAACCGGGCGAGCGGCAGCTCGAGCTGGCTGTCGGGCATGAAGAAGATCCGCCGGCCGGCAAGATCGGCGGCGCGTGCTGCGACGGCCGCTTCGGCGCGGGCGCGGGGCGCCGCGGTCACGTCCTCGAAGCGACGAGCACCAACACCGAAAGCCTCGGCTGCGGCGCGGAGCCAGGCGGTCGTGCCTTCCGCACCGAGGGGGTAGGGCGCCTCGAGCAGGGTGGCCCCCCGTTCTTCCAGCCGCCGCGCCGTCTCCGCCAGGAAGGGTTGGGCGAGCAGCACTTGGGTATGGGGGCCGACGGCGGCCAGATCGCCCGCGCGCCGCGGTGGCAGGAAGCGGACGGGGATATCCAACTCATTGAAAAGGCGCGCGAATTGGTCCTCGACGACCTCCGCCAGGGCGCCGACCACCAGCAGCTCCCGCGCCGGCGTCTTGGGCAGCTCCGGCACGAGGGCCGCGAGGCAGGCATCCTCGCCCTCCGTAAAGGTCGTCTCGATGCCCGAGCCCGAATAGTGCAGCACCCGGCAGGCGGGGTGATGGGTCGCACCTAGCCGCTCGGCGGCGCGCCCGAGATCGAGTTTGATCACCTCGGAGGGGCAGGAGCCGACGAGGAACAGGAGCTTGATCTCCGGGCGGCGCGCGAGGAGTTCGCCTACCACGCGGTCCAGTTCGTCATTGGCGTCCGCCAGACCCGCCAGATCGTGATCATCGATGATCGCCGTCGCAAAGCGCGGCTCGGCGAAGATCATGACGCCGGCCGCCGATTGCAGCAGATGCGCGCAGGTGCGGCTGCCGACGACCAGGAAGAAGGCATCTTGGATCTTGCGATGGAGCCAGATGATGCCGGTGAGCCCGCAGAAAACCTCGCGCTGCCCGCTCTCGCGCAGGACCGGGCGGCCGGCGACACAGCCCTCGGCAGTGGTGGGAGCGTGATCGTCGAGCGCCATCACGCGGCCTCCGGTAGGGCCGCGCCTGCCGCTTCGTCGAGGCGAGCCTGACGAAGTTTGAGCAGGAACTGCGCGGCGTTGACGACATAGAGAGCGTAGGCCGCGAGGGCGACGGCCATCTGTTGATCCGGGCTGCCGATGCCGCCGAGAAGGCAGGCGAGATAGGCCGTGTGCAGCGCGATCACCGCAAAGCTGACCATATCCTCCCAAAAGAAGGCCGGTGCGAGCAGGTAGCGCCCGAAGACGACCTTCTCCCAAATCGCCCCTGTCACCATGATGGCGTAGAGCACGAAGGTCTTGACCACGATTGAGGCGACGGCCGCCGTCTCCCCCGCGCCTGTCGCGAGGAAGCGGATCACAAGCACCAGGCTCACGAGAAAAACCGCAAACTGCAGCGGCGCGAGGAGCCCCTGAACCAGGGTCCAGACCGTGCCATCGCGCCGAGCGCGTTCCTCTGGCGTGTAGAGGGGGCGGCGCGCGGGACGGGAGCGGCCTTGCGCGTGCCTTTCGAAACTCGCTTCCGCGGTCGTGCCGCGCGCCGGTCGTTGGATCGACATGGCCTGCCTTCGCTGGCGTTCCTCTTGGGGGGAAGCTACGTGCGCAAGGTGGCGAGTGTCAACCTCAGTTTACGCTTTTGCATGTCCATTCACTTAGATGCAATCCACTACTAAATCAATGATACAGGATATCCAAACATCGCGTCTGAGTGTCCCTTATTCCGCTACTTTCAGGCCTCTAAAGATTGCGACTCGTGCGCGAGGATGGGATATCTGTCAGGCGAAAGAGACGTCCGTAAAGTGGGATGTACCGGTGAAGCCGGTCTTCCGGCCGCGACCCACTCAGCCAGACGACGCTAAGGGCCCTGAGCCCCAAAGGGCGTCATGAGAGGCCGATGACTGACGGACCTGACATGTTGGGACATGATGGCGAGGCCCGCCGCATCGAGGCGGCGGCGATGGATCCCGAACGTCTTCTCGAAGCCGCTCTGTCACACAGCGTGATCCCGAGCCTGGTCGAGAAAGCGCGCGGTGACGCGCCTCGGCCCAGCGAGGAGGATCGCGACACGTTGCTGCGTCGTGTCCTGCGCGGGGATCGCGAGGGCGCGCTTTCGATTGGACGGCGCTGCATCCTTGCCGGTATCCGGCCCATGTCGATCCATGAGCATCTCGTCGCGCCGGTTGCGCGTTCGCTCGGCCGCGCCTGGGAAGCGGACGACTGCGATTTCGTGACGGTGACCTGCGCGGCACAGATCCTCGAAGAGATCGTGCGCGAGATCGGACAGGTTGCTCCGGCGCTGCCGCAAGCGGGTGGTCGGCAAACACGCGCGATCCTGCTGGCCGCAGCGCCAGGCGAGCAGCATGCCCTCGGCCTTGCCGTCCTGCGCGACGCGTTCGAACGGGCCGGCTGGACGGTCTGTGTGAGCCTTGGGACCTCGGCGACGGGGCTCATGGCGCAGGTTGCGGGGCGGCCGGTGGATGTGCTCGGCCTCTCCGTCGGGGCGGATCGCAACCTCTCCGCCTTGCCTGCACTTATTACCGAAGTGCGCAAAGTGTCTCGCAACCCCGCCATCAGCGTGATGCTCGGCGGGTCCGCTATCCTGCGCCGTCCGGAGACTGGGGTCCGGGTGGGTGCCGATGCCATCGCGATAGACGCGGAAACCGCGCTCGATGAGGCATCGCGTGTTGTGAGCGACGCACAGGCTAGGACTTAAACAGGGACAAACTTTTTCCCTTAGGGGAAAACATCTACCAATCGGGGAACGTGCACTCGAAGCCGCTTGAAAGGAAGCGCTTTGAAGACCTTTGCCGCGCCCCACGAGTCCCTCGGGGATCTCGACCCGGAAGCTGCCGCGCGCCTGATCGCCACGGCCGCAGACATCGCGCTTGTGGTCGATGCCGAGGGCACCATTCGCGATCTGGCTGTCGACCATCGCGAGTTTGCGCTTACAGGGCATGAGCAGTGGCTGGGTCGCGCCTGGGTCGACACAGTCACGCCTGACAGCCGGCCCAAGATCCAGGCGCTCATCCGCGAAGCCATGAACAGCGATCGGACGCGCTGGCGCCAGGTCAATCACCCAACGGCGACGGGGACGGATGTGCCCGTGCTCTATTCGGCGCTGCGCGTGGGCTTCGATCAGCGTCTCGTGGCCTTCGGGCGGGATCTGCGCACGATCTCCTCCCTGCAACAGCGGCTGATCGAGGCGCAGCAGAAGCTTGAGCGTGACTATACGCGGCTGCGCCATCTCGAGACGCGCTATCGTCTGCTGTTTCAGCTCTCCGATGAGCCGCTCCTGGTCATCGATGGCGCCTCGGATAAGGTGCTCGAAGCCAATCGCGCGGCGCTGCGGCTCTTCGATGACGGCACCCGCGGGCTAGTCGGGCGGGGCTTTGCGCAATGCGTGGACGAGGATGCGAGCCAGGAGATCGATCGTCTGCTCGCGACCGTGCGCGCCACTGGCCGCGCGGACGAAGCCGAGGTCGCGCTTCTGCCGCGCGGGGGGCGCTGGCGCGTCTCGGCCTCGCTCCTGCGCCAGGAGAACGCCTGGGTCTTCCTCGTGCGCCTGCTCAACCTCGGCTCGGGGCTTGTGGAGACGGCGGAGGTTGGGCCCGACTACGCCGCCATCGCGCGCGCCCAGCCCGATGCCCTGGTGCTGACGCGCCCGGATGGGACGGTTATAAGCTGCAACCCCGCTTTCCTGGAGCTGGCCGAGACGCCGACGGAGGAACAGGCGCGGGGCGATACGCTGGATCGCTGGCTCGGTCGGCCCGGCGTCGATCTGCGCGTGCTGCTCGCCAATCTGCGTGAGCATGGGACGGTTCGGATCTTCGCGACCACGTTGCGGGGCGATTACGGCACCGAGACGGATGTGGAGATCTCGGCCTGTGCGACACCCGGCCCCGAGCCCATCTTCGCCTTCACGATTCGCGACGTGCGTCGCCGTTTTGGCGCCAGCGGGCCCCAGGCGGCCGTGATGCCGCAGTCCGCCGAGCAGCTGGGCGAACTCGTCGGGCGGGTCTCGCTCAAGGATCTCGTGCGTCAGACGACGGATATGATCGAGAAGATGTATATCGAAGCAGCCCTCGACATGACCGGCGACAACCGTGCCTCGGCCGCCGAGATGCTCGGCCTTTCCCGCCAAAGCCTTTACGTGAAACTGCGCCGCTATGGCCTGCGCGACCTTGGCGATGGGGATGGAGGAACAGACGGTCCGGGCGAACTGCCGCCGGAGGAGGGGGAGGGCGGTGCGCGCTGAGGCGTCAGCAACGCCGCCCATCGCCTGATCCATCAAAGCATCCCGCTCAGTAACGGGTTGCAACTTCGGACTTTCTCGCCGGGCGAAGACTGTCTAGTTTTATTGACAGTCATGCCAATCAACCACGTCATATCGAGCCG
>JBCCLX010000209.1:0-7577 GCA_039026635.1 Pseudomonadota bacterium | reverse complement strand
TAGGGGAAGTAGCCGTCGTCGTTCACCTTCATCATGTCGTCGAAGCTGAAGTAGCAGCGCGGCAGCGTGGCCCGCGTCCGCGCCTCGAGCGCCTTTTCCGAGACGGCGAGAAGGCCGAGACCCGCGGGGAGCATGAAACCCTTCTGCGACCCGGCCACGGCCAGGTCGACACCCCACTCTTCCATCCGGAACTCGATCGAGGCGATGGAGGACACACCATCGACCGCCAACCGCGCCGGGTGGTCGCAGGCATCGAGGGCTGCGCGCACGCCGGCGACATCCGAGGTGACGCCCGTGGCCGTCTCGTTCTGCGTTACGAAGACCGCCTTGATCTCATGCGCCTTATCGTTCTCGAGGATGCGAGCGTACTCTTCGACAGGGACGCCCTCGCCCCATTCGACCTCGATGCAATGCACCTCGAGGCCAAAACGCTCGGCCATATCGACCCAGAGGTGGCTGAACTGGCCGAAGCGGCTCATCAACACCTTGTCGCCGGGGCTGAGCGTGTTGGCGATGGCGCTTTCCCAAGCACCGGTGCCCGAGCCCGGGAACATAAAGACACGGCCCGCCTCGGTCATGAAGACGCGCTTCAGGCCAGCGAAGAGGGGCTTCGTCAGATCCCCGAAGTCCGGCGCCCGCATGTCCTGCATCGGCACATTCATCGCGCGGCGCACGCGCTCAGGAATGTTGGTCGGGCCGGGGATGAACAGATGGGTGAAGCCGTTTTTCATGGGTGTCTCCTGCAGATTTCTTGGCGGCGGGCTGCCGCGGATCTGAGGCTCGGGTAGGACAGGGTGCGCTGCGGCAGCCATAAAAACCGGGTTCGGCTGTGGCGTCTGTTGGTTACAGGCCTATCATTTGTAACGTTTGTAACGAAAAGCCGGCCCATCCTTCCGCAGGATGGAAGTCCGGCTGCCACAGGGTGGAAGAACACAAGATGTTGGGGATCGGCCCGGGATCACCGCAAGAGACCTCAGGCAGCTTCAGGCTGCGCTGCAGCGCGCGGCAGAGCGAATCGCAGGGCACAGCAGCATGAAGGCCTCGAAGAACTTCGTGGGCCCGCGCCTGCGCCAGCTCCGGCGGGAGCGCAAGCAGACCCAGGCTGAGATGGCGCGCGCGCTCGGCCTCTCGGCGGCCTATGTGAACCTGCTCGAGAACAATCAGCGCTCGCTCTCGGTCCAGGTGCTCATGCGCCTCTCCGATGTGTATGGCGTGGATTGGCGGGAGATGGTGGCGGATGACGGGCCGACGCGGCTCGCCGATCTGCGCGCCGTCCTGCAAGACCCGGTTTTCACCGGCGATGCGCCGGATCTTCAAGAGCTGCGCGCGGCCGTCGACCACGCGCCGGCGTTGGTCGATGCGATGCTGGCGCTCCATAAAAGCTACCGCGCGCTCAGCGAACGGGCGCTGGCCGCGAACGAGGCGGATCTGGCCGAGAGCACGCCGGAGGCTGTCGTCCACGATCTCTTCCGCGCCCATCGCAATCATTTCGACGTGCTCGAGCGCTTGGCTGACGATATCGGGCTCTCGGCGGATCTAGAGCCGGACAACCCCTATGGCGCGCTGAAACAGCGCCTCGATCATCGCCACGGCATCTCGGTCGAGGTCGTGCCGGTGGCGGCGATGCCGAATGCGCTGCGCTACTGGGATCAGAACGAGGCGCGCGTCTTTCTCTCCCAGGGGCTCGACTATCAGAACCGGGTCTTTCAGCTGGCCCATATTCTCGGGCTGATCGAAGGGGGCAGCGCCATCGATGCGATCATCGCCAACGGTCGCCTAGGGGTCCATGCCGGGGCCGCCGGGGCGGGTCGGAGCGGAGCGCGCAGCGGCGGGCGTGCGGTGGCGCGCTGCCGCGTGGAGCTTGCCAACTACTTCGCCGCCGCCGTGCTTATGCCCTATGAGAATGTCTATGCGGAGGCAGAGGCGAGCGGTTATGACATCGACCATCTGGCGGCCCGCTTCGGGGTGAGCTTCGAGCAGGTGTGTCATAGGCTCAGCACGCTCAGCCGCGATGGTCGCCAGGGTGTGCCCTTCTTCTTCCTGCGCATCGATAAGGCGGGCAACGTCACCAAGCGGTTCAACGCGACCCAGATCCACCTGGCGCAATATGGCGGCGCCTGCCCCCGGCTCGATATCCATACCTGTTTCCGACAGCCGGGCCGCATCGTGCCGCAGTTCGTGGAGATGCCCGACGGCAGCCGGTATTTCACTGTCAACCGCACTGTCGATCGCCCTGTCCTGGGTCGGCAGAGCCAGGACAATCGACTGGCGGTTGCGCTGGGCTGCGCGGTCGAGCATTCGGAGCGCTTGACCTATGCGCGGCACTTTCCGCTGGGCGATCGCGAGCTGATGACGCCGATCGGGATCAACTGCCGGCTTTGCCCGCGTCAGCACTGCAGCCAGCGCGCCTATCAGCCCCTTCATCTCGATCTGCCGATCGACGTGCACCGACGGGGTGAGACACGCTTCGAGAGCTGATCAAGCATGCGAGAAAAGGGCATCGCCTTGGCGGCGCCCTGCGAATAAGGTGGTCGTGACAGCCGGAGAGGAGAGCGAGAATGAGCACCGCAGCCTATGGCGCGATCGAGATCCTTATGTTCTTCGGCGGTATCATCGCCTTCTGCCTTTACCAGATCCGGGCTGTGCGCCGGCTGAACGAAGAGCCCGAGGCGGATCCCGATGCGCCTAAGGGGAAGAAGTCGAAGGAAGACATCTTCTGGGACACAATCGCCCGCGTGCCGCCCAAGCGAGAGGCTCGTGGGACGCGGGGCCGCACGGCGTCGCCGGCCAAGCCAGCGGCGCCTGTGAATGCCGCCGCGGCGGAGCGCGTCCAGCCCGAGGCGACCACGACAGCACCCGTCGAAGCGCCCGCGCCGAAACCCGAAGCGGAAGAGGCGTCGGCACCCCCCGCGGCCGCCCCCGTCGAACCGGTGGCGAAATCGCGCGCGAAGCGAGCGACTAAGACCGAGGCGCCGGCGACGGCTGAGGCCACCCCGAAGACCACGGCCCCAAAGACCGCAAAAGCACCTGCGAAGACCGCGGGCTCGACCAAGGCGCCGGCGAAAGCCACGCCCGCAAAGACGACCACGGCAAAGGCGACCACTGCAAAGGCGGCGGCTGCGAAGCCGGCCACCAAGACCACGGCGAAGGCTCCAGCAAAGGCTCCGGCAAAAGCTGCAGCAAAGACCAAGGCGGCAGCCAAACCGGCGGAGGGGACCGCCCAGAAGGCGCCTGCCAAGACGACCCGGCGCAAGACGACTGCGGCGAAACCCGCGACGCCCGCTTCGGATGCAGGAGCCTCGGGAAGCTGAGACGACCCTCTCTGATCCCTGCCTATGACGCACCCAATCACGAACGGGTCATGACGGTGCGGACCCGATGAGCGGGCCGCAGTCCTTCACCGTGCCCATTGCCCCCTGGCCGCGCGGTATTGGTTTCGAAGATGCGCTGTCGGAGGTCTTTGCAGCCGCCGGCGATGATGGATTTCCAGGGCTCTACCGCGTCGCGGGCATCGAGGCCTGGGTGGCGGCGGCGGATGCGCAGGGTGCGATGCGCATCGCCCTGCCGATGGCGCCGCTCCTCGAACAGCGCGAGACACTCGATGTCCACCGCAGCCGCCTGCCGCTCTCGGTCAAAGGGGCGAAGGCTCTCGCGCTTTTTGCCGCCAGCCCGCCAGCGGGCCTACAACCCTCCGATGTCGCGGCCCTCGCGTCGGCTTCTGGCTTTTCTGCTGTGCGCGAAGCAGGCTATCCGGACCGCCTCTTCCTGATGCCGGCACTGGTGGCTTTCACCTATGAGGACGCGGCGGAGACACTCACGGCGCTGGCCGATGATCGGGTGGCGGCTGAGACTGCAGCGCGGCGGCTTTGTTCGGCGGTGCGCATGCCCGGCGCGACTGGCTCGGCGCTCGAACGCGACCTCAGCGTCATTGAACAGGTGATCGACGGTGATCTTGGCGGCGGCCAGGTGCTTCTGGTCCCCGCATGAGGCGTCGGCACCGCGCCCTTATTCGATCCCGATCTGTGGGGCTCAGCGGCGGCGCGGCATGCGCATCGTCAGCATCGCCTTGATGACGGGCGAGGCAAAGCGCCGGCCATCGAAGGTCTCATGCACGGCCTTGACCCTTTCGCCCAGAAGCTCGGTGTCGATGGCGGCGCGCGTGTAGAAAGGCGCATCCTCGAAACTGCGCGCGAGCCGGGCCGGTGCATCCGCCTGCGTGCCACGGGCGACACCCCAGATCCCACGGGGCAGGCGCTGGCGCGGTGGGGGCGCGAAGGGCTCGGCCGTCCCCTCCGGCGCGATCCGGCGTGCGATGCTGTGCTGGCCACCATCCCAGTCTTCGAGGTCGTAGAGCAGCGCTGCCGACCCATCGGCCATCCGCGCGCGCGACCAGTCCCACCGCCGAAACCCGGCCTCGAGCATCTCGGTGCCGCCGTTCGTGTCCAGATAGCCATGCCCGTCCCAGGCGATCCCGGGCTCGGCCATCCGAACCTCGGCCCGCGCCATGGGCGCGATGGGGGACCAGAGATGGCGGCTCTTGGCGTCGAGCACATGCGTCTCACGCCCCAGAACCTCTGGCTCGATCGCGATCCGGCCGCGCATCGGATAGGGCAGCACGCGCGGGAAAGGCGAGGAGCGTTCGTCGATCCGGATCTCGAGGCGCGTGCCGTTCCAGGAGAGCGAGGAGGGGCCGACGCGGAAGTGGGACGTCCCGCGGTCGAGCGCGCTGCGCGGCCGCTCGGTCATCGCCCAATGGTGCCGGCGGGGGCCATAAAGCGCGACATTGATGCAGACGTGGTTCTCAGGCGCCGCATGACCCGCCCACCAGTAGTAGGGCGAGAACACGCTGCCGACGAAGGCGATGATCGTCAGGCCGTGCTGCCCGTCGTCCGAGAGGGCGTCGACATACCACCAGAGATAGCCACCGGGCGGGACCGCGGCGTCGAACCGAGGTGCGCCGTCACCGCCTCGGCCGCGAGGCGGCCCGAGAGCGTCGCCATCGGCACCCCCGCGCCCGGATGTGCGCTGCCCCCCGCCAGGAAGAGCCCCGGGATCCGAGTGTGCGTCGGCGCTCTGCGAAAGCTCGCGAAGGGGCCGCGCGTCGCCTCCCCATACAGCGCTCCCCCTGTCCCCGGAAATAGCGCCTCGTAGTCCTGGGGTCGGCTCAAGCGGCTCGTGGCGGGCGAGAGTGACAGCCTCAACCCCGCGCGCGCCATCAGCGCTTCCGTCTCGATCCTGCATTGCTCGATCTCCTCCTCGCCCGGGGGATGGGGGCCCGTGCCTGTGCCCGGGGCCGCGGCATCGCCGGTGGCCGGCGCGTTGATCTGGATGTGCAGCCGTTCCGGCCCGCTGGGCGCCGCGCTCGCATCCGCATCACGGTCCATGGCGCAGATGTAGGTGGTGGGATCGGGCGGGAGACGGCCGGCGTTCATCGCCTCGAACTCCGCGGCATAATCCGGCCCGAAGAAGACGGTGTGATGAGAGAGCGGGAAGCCTGTCGGCTCGGCGACCGCGCTCCAGACGAGCGCCGAGTAGGACCGGGCCGCAGGTTTCACCGCGCGCACGGCATGGGTGACATCGGGGCCAAGCAGCCCCGCCGGTAGGGCGCCCGCATCGCCGTTGAAGACGACGGCCTGCGTCGCGATCCGGTCGCCCGAGGTGAGTTCAACACCGCTGATCCGACCCGCCGTGGTCTCGATCCGGGCGACCTCGGCGCTGGTCCGGATCTCGGTGCCGTGGCGCTCGGCAAGATCGGCGATGGCGCGGGCGAGGGCAGTCATGCCCCCCTCGACGGTCCAGACACCGAGACGCTCCACATGGGCGATCAGCATCAGCGTGGCCGGTGCGGCGAAAGGGTCCGACCCGCAATAGGTCGCGTAACGGCCGAAGAGCTGGCGCAGACGCGGATCGTGGAGCTTGGTGGAGAGGACCCGCCAGAGCGTGGCAGAGGGGCGCGCGCGGATCAGGCCCGGGATGCCGCTGAGGCCGATACGGGCGAGCACGTCGAGCGGTGTCGGGCGGGTGGCCTCCACGAAGGCGGGACGAAAAAGCTCCCAGGCCGCCTCGGTGTCGGCGGCGAAGCGGCGATAACGGTCGGCCTCGGCGGGGCCTGCGAGGCGATCGACCGCCGCCACGGTCTCCTCGAGATCGGCGAAGAGGTCGAAACGGCTGCCGCAGGGCCAAGCATGACGGGCCAGCACGCGGGCCGGGCGCAGCGTGATCGCGTCTTCTAGCCTGCTGCCTGCGGCGGCGAAGAGGGCGTCGAAGACGGGTTTCATGGTGAAGACGGTGGGACCGGCCTCCACCGCCCGCGTGCCGACCGCGAGCCGTCGGGCCTTGCCCCCGATGGTGGCCGCGCGTTCGAGGAGCGTGACGGGCCGACCGGCCGCGGCCAGGCGGAGCGCTGCGGCGAGCCCGCCAAAACCGCCTCCGATCACGACGACACGGTCTCCGGCGTGATGATCCGCCGACATGGCCTCTCCGCCCTTTTGCACCGGGAGCAAGGCGCGCCGCTCTGGCGGGGTCCTGTCTCGGTTTGTGTGTCTTCCGTTGAGGACAATGCTAGTGTAACGTTTGCCTGACAACAAGCGTTGACAGGCGGGCGTGACGGTTCCGCGCAGCCTGACGATCGACGATCGAAGGGGAGGATGCCATGGACGAAGGATCCCGGATCGAGGCGGCGCTCGATCGTGCGCTTGCCCATGCCGAGGCGCCGGGTGCGCCGCCTCTGCTGGCCGAGGCGCTGCGCCATGCGGTTTTCCCGGGCGGCGCGCGCGTGCGGGCGCGGCTCTGTCTTGCTGTGGCGCGGGCCTGCGGAGAGCCCGAGCCTGCGGCCGCGGATGCGGCGGCGGCGGCGATCGAGCTGATGCATTGTGCGAGCCTCGTGCACGACGATCTGCCCTGTTTCGACGATGCGGATCTGCGGCGCGGCAAACCGTCGGTGCATGCGGAGTTTGGCGAGCCCCTGGCGGTACTGGCGGGCGATGCGCTGATCGTGCTGGCCTTTGAGACTTTGGCGCGGGAGGCGGGGCGCGACGGCCAGGTGCTCGGCCGTCTGGTCACGATCCTGGGGCGTGCGACGGGCATGCCGGGGGGCATCTGCGCCGGTCAGGCCTGGGAGAGCGAGCAGCATATCGATCTCTCCGCCTATCAGCGGGCCAAGACAGGGGCGCTCTTCGTGGCGGCTTGCGCGGCAGGCGCGACTGCGGCGCGCAAGCCCGCGGCGCGCTGGACGCCGCTCGGCGAACGGCTGGGCGAGGCCTATCAGGTGGCCGATGATCTGCGCGACGCGCTGGCCGAGGCCGAAGAGCTGGGCAAGCCCGTGGGGCAGGATGCGGCGCATGATCGGCCGAACGCGGTCGGTGCGCTAGGCGCCAAAGGGGCGAAGGAGCGTCTCGAGGGGCTCGTCGCGGCGGCTGTTGCGGCGATCCCCGACTGTCCCGGGCGCCCGCTTCTCGAAGCGCTCGTGTTCTCGGAGGCGAAGCGTTTGGTGCCGCCGAAGCTCGCCGCGCTGGCTGGGTGAGTCGATGGCCGATGGTGCGGTGTCAGCTGAGGGCGGGCTGACCGCCCATGGCCCG
>JBCCLX010000208.1:0-7579 GCA_039026635.1 Pseudomonadota bacterium | reverse complement strand
GCGGCAACGTTCCGGGGCTTTACCCGGGACATCGCTGTGGCGGCCTTCTTCGGGGGGTCCCTGGTCATGCCCGGGACGCTGCGGCACGCAACTTGATCGATGCCCGTGCAGGCGCATTGATGGAGACGTCGGCGAGGGGCGCAGAGACGCCCCCGCCACAAGATCAAGACAGCTCAGGGAAGGGAACGCCTATGAAACTCGGCACAATCATCGCAACGAGCGCGCTGGCGCTCGGTCTGGCCGCCACCGCGCAGGCCAAGGAATTCAAGTTCGGCCATGTCGGCGCGCCGGGCTCGCTCTTCGAAGCCTCGGCCGACCAGTTCGCGGCCTGTGTGGCGGAGAAGTCGGGCGGGACGCATAGTGTGGCGACCTTCGGCTCGAGCCAGCTCGGCAAGGACCGCGAGCTCTTGCAGAAGCTGAAGCTCGGTCAGGTTGATTTCTCGCTGCCGTCCTCGGTGATGAGCTCGGTCGATGAGACTTTCGGCGTCTTCGAGATGCCCTACATTATCCAGGACCGCGACCATATCCGCGCCGTCACAAGCCAGCTCGGCGACCGCTTCCAGGAGGCGGCCAATGCCAATGGCTACCATATCGTGGCCTATTTCGAGAACGGCTTCCGGCACATCACCAACAACACCCGTGCGATCGACAAACCCGAGGATCTGGCCGGCATCAAGCTGCGCACGCCGAAGGGCGCCTGGCGCGTGAAGATGTTCACCCTCTATGGCGCGAACCCGACGCCGATGGCCTTCTCCGAGGTCTTCACCGCGCTGCAGACGGGCGTGATCGACGGCCAGGAAAACCCCTATGCCCAGATCGCCTCGGCCAAGTTCCAGGAGGTGCAGGAGTTCCTCTCGATCACCGGCCATGTCTACACGCCTGCCTATGTGCTGACGGCCAAGCGCACCTGGGATGGTCTGTCGGAGGCGGAGCAGGGCATCCTGACCGAATGCGGCACCGAGACCCAGGAGTTCGTCTACGAGACGGCGGCCGAGCTTGAGACCGAGCTGCTGCAGGTGATCAAGGATGCCGGCGTGACGGTGAATGAGGCGGATAAGGACGCCTTCATCACGGCCTCCAAGCCGATCTATGACGAGTATGCCAACACCGTCGAGGGCGGTGGTGCGCTGATCAAAGCCGTCCAGGATCTCGCGCCCGGCGGCTCCTGATCCCTCCCATGCCGGGGCCGGATTGGCCCCGGCCTTTCCGTCCGCGCTGCGACGACCGGCGTGTCGGGTGGGTTTCGACCCACCCCACGTCGCTCTGCGGTGGGTCCAAACCCACCCTACGGAGACCCCCAATGCTCGCGACCGTCTCGAAGACGCTCGAGGTCCTGCTCGAATGGGTGGTGATCGCCTTGATGGTGGTGCTGACCGCCGTGGTGATCGTCGCCGTGCTGGCGCGGTTCTCCGGCAACTCGTTCTCCTGGTATGACGAGGTTGCCTCGGTGCTGCTGGCTTGGATCACCTACTACGGCGCAGGCCTCGCGGCATTGAAGCGCAAACACATCGGCTTTGACGGCGTGCTGTTGGCGCTGCCCGAGCGCGGGCGGCTCGCTGGGGCTTGGGTGGCGGAGGCGATCACCCTCTCCTTCTTCGTGCTGATGGCTTGGGCGGGGCTTGAAGTGCTGGCGGTGCTCGAGGGCATGTCGCTCACCTCGCTCACTTGGGTGCCGGTGCAGCTGACGCAATCGGTAATCCCCATCGGCGCCGTCCTCTTCATCGTCGGCTCGCTGCTCTCCTTCCCTGGCTATCTCGACATGGTCCGTCGCGGCGAAAGTGCTGAGCATGCCGAGATCGAGGCCGAGATTGCGGAGGCCGAGCGCACCTTCGGCACGGGTCGCGAAACCGGTCGCGAGAAGGATATCTGAGATGCTGCTCCTCGCGATCCTCGCAACGCTGATCCTGCTCATCTGCTTGAATGTGCCGATAGCGGTGGCCCTCGCCGTCTCGGGCGTCGTTGGGCTGCTGGTCAACGAAGGAACGTCCAGCCTCGTGACCGTGGCACTCGATATGTACGATGGCGCGACGAAGTTCTCGCTGATTGCGATCCCCATGTTCGTGCTGGCGGGCGCGATCATGAATGCGGGCGGGGTGACGGATCGGTTGATCGCCTTTGTCACCGCCATCGTGGGTTTCGTGCGGGGCGGGCTCGCGATGGTGAACATCGGGGTCTCGCTCTTTTTCGCCGAGATCTCGGGCTCGGCGGTTGCCGATGTGGCGGCTCTGGGCTCGGTGCTGATCCCGCAGATGAAGAAGCGGGGCTATTCGGCGCCGTTTTCGGCAGCGGTCACCTCCTCCTCGGCCTCGCTCGCGATCATCATCCCGCCGTCGATCCCCATGATCCTCTATGCGACCTCGGCCAACACTTCCGTGGAGCAGCTCTTCGTGGCTGGCTTCGTGCCGGGGCTCCTGGGGGCCGCGGGGTTGATGGGCGTCGCCTACATGTTTGCGCGGCGCTACAACTTGCCGACCGAGGAGGCCTTCAACCTCAAGCGGTTGCGCGAGACCTTCGTCGATGCGCTGCCGGCCTTCTCGCTGCCGATCATCATCTTGGGCGGTATCTTCGGGGGCATCGTGACGGCGACCGAGGCTGCCGGCCTGGCGGTTCTCGCAGCCTTCGCTGTGGGTCTCTGGTATGGCGATATGGATTTCCGGCATCTGCGCCGCGCAATGCTGGACGGGGGCATGCAGACGGCCGTCGTAATGGTCCTAGTTGCGGCCTCTGTGCTGATGGGCGGGTTTCTCACGCGGGCGCAGATCCCGCAGGAGCTGGCGGCGCAGATCCTGGCCTTTACCGATCAGACCTGGGTGATCCTGCTGATCCTCAACATCTTCTTCCTGATCGTGGGCTTTTTCCTGCATTCGGCGGCGGCGATCATCCTGGTGATCCCGATCGTGATCCCGCTCATTCAGCAGGCGGGGATCGATCCGGTGCATTTCGGGCTGATTGTCACGCTCAACCTGGCGATCGGGCAGCAGACACCGCCGGTGGCGAGCGTGCTGATCACGGCCTGTTCGGTGGCGAATGCCCGGATCTGGGATGTGACGAAAGTGAATGTCTATTTCGTCGCCGTGTTGCTGACGGTGCTTCTGATCTCGACCTATGTGCCGGCGGTGCCCATGTTCCTGGTGGAGTATTTCTACCGCTGAGGATCGGTGGAGGGGTGATAGCGGCCTGCGGCCGCTCCGGGCCGCCGCCTCCCTCCACCCGCCCACCCACGGGAGGCGGCGGCCCGGAAGAGGGGATGCCATGGGCGAGACCGCCGCCGCAGAAGAGACGTCGGAGCTGTTGCATACTGTCGAGGACGGCATCGCGACCGTGACCTTCAACCGGCCTGAGAGCCGCAATGCGATGACCTTCGCGATGTATGAGGGTCTGGCGGAGATCTGCCGGGCAGCGCCCACCGACGGCTCGATCAAGGCCATTGTGATCGAGGGCAGCGGCGGTCGGGCCTTTGCGGCGGGTACGGATATGACGCAGTTCCGCGCCTTCTCCGAGCCGGCCGATGCGCTCGGCTATGAGCATCGGATGGAGGCCGTCTTCGATGCGGTTGAGCGCTGTCCCGTGCCGACCGTCGCCGCGATCACGGGTGCTTGTACCGGCGGCGGGGCTGCGATCGCCGCCTGCTGCGATATCCGGGTGGCGGATCGGCGGCTGAAGTTCGGCTTTCCCATCGCGCGCACGCTCGGCAATTGTCTGAGTGTGCGCAACCTCGCCCGGCTCGCGGCGCTGCTGGGGCCCGGGCGGACCCGTGAGATCCTGTTCACAGCGCGGCTGATCGAGGCGGAGGAGGCGCTCGCAATCGGGCTCGTCTCCGAGGTGCTCGAGGACGATGCGGCGGTGCGCGACAGAGCCCAGGCGCTGGCGCGCCAGCTTGCCGGCCATGCGCCGCTGACGCTGCGCGCCACCAAGGAGGGGATGCGCCGCGCCTTTGCCGAAGGACCGGATGCGGATGACGCCGATCTTGTGACCATGGCCTATATGTCCGAGGATTTTCACGAGGGGCTCGAGGCCTTCCTCGCCAAGCGCAAGCCGAACTGGCAGGGCCGTTGAGCGGTGAGACGGCGAAGGGGCCCCTCGCCGGCCTGCGCGTCGTCGAGCTGGCGCATATCATGGCCGGCCCCGTCTGCGGGCTGATGCTGGCGGATATGGGCGCCGATGTCGTGAAGGTCGAGCGGCCGGAAGGGGACGACAGCCGCCGCATGGTGCCGCCGACCATCGAGGGCGAGAGTGCCGCCTTCATGATGATGAACCGCAACAAGCGGGGCGTCGCGCTGAACCTCAAATCCGAGGATGGGCGGGCGGCGCTGCTCGCGCTCCTCGACCGCGCGGATATCGTGATCGAGAACTATCGGCTCGGCACCATGGAGAAGCTGGAGCTTGGCTACGACATGCTCTCGGCGCGCAACCCCGGGCTCGTGCAGGTCGAGATCTCTGGCTTTGGGCGCACCGGGCCTTATGCGGAGCGTGCGGGTTTCGACCTGATTGCGCAGGGCATGGGCGGTTTGATGAGCATTACCGGCGAGGGAGCGGGGCGCCCGCCGGTGAAGGTCGGTGCGCCGGTTTCGGACATCACGGCCGGGATCCTGGCGGCCATGGGGGCGCTTGCTGCGATCCAGGCGCGCCGGGCGACCGGTCGGGGCCAGCGCGTGGATACCTCGCTCTTCGAGGCTGCGATCACGCATACCTACTGGCAGTCCGCCATCGCCTTCGCGACGGGCGAGAGCCCGGGCCCCATGGGCTCGGCCCATCCGCTCAACGCGCCTTATCAGGCGTTTGAGACGGCCGATGGATGGATCAACATCGGGGCTGCGAACCAGCGGAACTGGGAACGGTTTGCCGGTCTCGTCGGGGCAGAGGGCCTCACGGCGGATCTACGCTTTGCCACGAATGCCGACCGCATGGCCAATCGCGCAGCACTGACCGAGGCGCTGAACGCGCTCATGCGGGAACGGACCACGGCCGAGTGGCTGGCCGTGATGGAGGAGGGCGGTCTGCCGGCCGGCCCGGTCCTTTCGATCCGCGAGATGCATGACAATCCGCAGGCCCGCGCGCGCGGCGTTGTCACGGAGGTCACGCATCCGGTGGGGGGGCGCGTCGGCACCCTCGGTCTGCCCGTCGCCTTTCATGAGACGCCCGGTGGCATCCGCCGGCCCGCCCCGCGCCTTGGTGAGCACACGCGTGAGGTGCTGGCGGAGGCTGGCTACGATGGTTCGGCGATCGAGGCGATGCTGAGGGCCGGCGCGGCCATCGGGATGGACGAGACCGCCTGATCTCGCCCCCGATCGCCAGCTTGCCCCGAACTCCCGATCCGCCGATGCTGCTGGCCGATGGTGCCGGCGGGACAATCGAGGGGGCGAGCGATGGCAGATGGAAGCCGCGAGACCGAACGACCGCAGGTGGCCCCTGCCTCCTTGCCTTTTCTCTCGGAGGCGGAAGAGACGTTTCTGCGCGCCAAATATGCCTTCGACCGGGAGCTTGAGCTTGAGCTGAACCGGGGGGCGGCGGCCTATGAGCAGGCCGTGCTCAATATGCTGATCTTGCTCAACGGCGGCGCGGCGGTTGCCTATCTCGGGCTCTATGGCGCGCTGGCCGAGACGGCGGCGGCCGCTGCCCCTCCGGCGCTTGTGCCGACGATGGGGGCGCTGCTGGCCTGGGGCACGGGGCTTGTGGCGTCAGGCTATGCCTCGGTCCGCGGGCTCTGGGCTCAGCAGCGGTTCGCGCAGGCGCGGCGGTTGAAGCGCCAGGCGGTCGAACGGCTGTTTCTGCATGGTCCCGAGGCGCGACGGGCAGCGGAGCGGGCCTCGCTTGAGAAGCGCGGCGAGACGACCTTCACCCAGGCCAAACGCGCCCTCGCTGTCTCCAAGTATCTGGCCTATGTCGCGCTCTTTGCTTTTGCCGTGGGGCTCACCTTTGCGAGCGTCGCCGTCATCCTCCCCGCGACCTGAGCGATCGCGCCGCATGGGCCTTGAAGCCCTGCGAAGGGGATGCACTTCCGCGCCATGGCTGATTTCACGCATCTTGGCCGCGGGATCGACGCCGCGGTGATCGGCGCCTCCGGCGGGCTCGGCGGGGCCTTTGTGCGGGCGTTGGCGCGCCGGCCGGAAGTGGCGCGTGTGCATGCCTTTGCCCGTTCGGGGCGCCTGCCCGAGGGGGCGAAGATCGTGCCTGGTGCCTTGGATCTGGAGGATGAGGCGAGCATTGCGGCTGCAGCTGGCACCATCGCGGGCGATCTGCGTCTCGTCATCGTCGCGACGGGGCTCCTGCACGCAGCTGATCAGCAGCCGGAGAAGACCTGGCGCGATCTCGACCCGGCGGCCTTCGCGCGCGCTTATGCCATCAATGCCACGGGGCCGGCGCTTGTCGCCAAACACTTCCTGCCGCTCATCCCGCGCCAAGGGCCGTCGATCTTCGCCGCCCTCTCTGCGCGGGTGGGCTCGATCTCCGACAACATGACCGGGGGCTGGTATGCCTATCGCGCTTCGAAAGCGGCGCTGAACCAGATCCTGAAATGCCTGGCCATCGAGGAGGGGCGGCGGCGCAAGGAGCTGGTCGTCGCGGGGCTACAGCCCGGCACGGTCGCCACCGCGCTCTCGGCGCCCTTTCGGACGTTTATCAAGGATGATGCCCTGTTCGAGCCGGATGCCTCGGCCGCCCATCTCCTCGAGGTGCTGGCGCGGCTCAGCCCGGCCGAGAGCGGCGGGCTCTTCGACTGGCAGGGCACGCACTTCGCACCCTAGACGGTGAAGGACCAGGGCGGGGGTGGAGCGGGCACCGGGAATCGAACCCGGACCATCAGCTTGGAAGGCTGAGGCGCTACCATTACACCATGCCCGCGCCAGCGCCCGACCTAGGCGAAGGTGGCGCCAGGGTCAACGGAGCGGCCTGTTCTTTAGCCTGGGGGGATGCCGCCAGGAGGCGGTGGGAGCGGGAAGAGATGCGGCCCGTCCGGCACGGCAATGGGGCTCAGCTGCGTGACCAGCATGGCGCGCGCGGCGTCCCAGCGGTGGAGGAGCACGGCGCCGGGCTCGAAGGCATAGGCCGGCGGCCCGTCCCGCGCGGTTTCGAGCCAGACCGCATGGGCGGGCGCCGGCGCGATCACGGCGGGTGGGCGGCAGCGCGCCTCGATCAGACGATGGACATGCCCGCTGGCGACAAGCTGCACGCGCTCATGCCGGGCCAGCAGCGTGAGCAGCGCCTCCCCCTCGCCCAGCCGACTGCGGTCCATATGCGTGATCCCGGTGTCGAAGGGGGGATGATGGGTGAAGACGATGACCGGACCCGAGCCGGCGCCAAGGGCTCCATCGAGCCACGCCAGCTGCGCCGGGGCGAGGGCGCCGTGGGGGGCATGGGGGACGCTGGTGTCGAGCCCGAAGAGCGTGAGCCCACCGATCTGCGCCTGCCAGTCACAGGGGGCTTCGGGCGCTGGATCCTGGGGTGCGACCGCCAGCATTAGGCCCACGCCCGCCCGAAAGGCCGCACGATCGTCATGATTGCCGGGGATCGCGAGAAGAGGCGGGGTGAGGCCCTGGGCGATGGTGCGGAATGCCTCGTACTCCGCGGCCATCCCGTCATT
>JBCCLX010000207.1:0-7617 GCA_039026635.1 Pseudomonadota bacterium | reverse complement strand
CGTGGCGGTTGCATTGTTCGAGAAAGGGGACAAGGGCATGGCTCAGACCTTCAAGCTGTGCTGGTTGCCATGGATCGCGCTGGCATCTTCGACGCCGTTCGCGATGATCTCGCTCCAGATTTGCACCTTGCGGTCGAGATCCGTGATGACGGCCGCAAAGCGCTCGGAGGTGAAATCCGTGTCGATGATGAGATCGGCGATGAGCAGCGCCTGGGCATCGGCCCCCGTGCCTGAGAGCGCCATTCGGATCATGCCCGTGTCCTGCCAGACCGCGTTGTAGGCGAGGAGAGCCGAGAGCACGCGCTCCCGCGGCGTCGGGATCACCGCCTCGATGCCCGCTTCGATCACGATCCGCGACCCGCTGGCGTGCAGGAGGAAATGCGCACTCTCGGTGATGACGGAGGCGGTTCCGTCCTCGTTCGACGCGATTTGCAGGATGGTGTCGGAGAGCGGTCCCGCGGCCGAAATGATCTCAGCAAGGGTCATCGGATCTATCCTCTTCTATTCTCAACGGTGTCATGGCCACCGATCGGGTCTGGCGCGGGGGTCTCATCGAAGCCGATCCGCGCCGAGATCGCGGCCTCTACCAATCAGTGCGGCCCCGCCCAGAAAGGGTTCAAAAAAAGTTTGGGAAACTTGATGAGATGGGCCAACGAGCCGGGCGCGTCGCGCCGCAGCGCCCGGCCGGAAGGCGGGCTGGCCCTGTTGCGGCCGGCTCGATAGCCGCTGCATTTGCTGTTCAGCCGTCCGTGAGGCCCGTTGGGCCCGCCTGCTCTCTCCGCCGCCGATGACCGCGACGGCACTGGATCCTTAGGCGGCGCCGCGCGGAAAGGCGCGCTCCGGGCGGTAGGCATCGAAGCTCGTCAGGCGCTGCGCATTGCACTCTGCCTGCCAGCGCGAGCCGGGGACGACGGCGGAGATGCAGGGATGGCGGGCGCGCATCGCAGCAGTCCCGTCCGTCTCCTCGATCGCGATGGCAACAACACCGGCAACCGCCCCGCCCTGCCGGCCCACAAGCTCGATGGCGCCGGCCATCGTACCGCCGGTCTCGACCCACTGATCGACGAGCAGAACGCGGGTGCCTTCCGGAAAGGCCGGCAGGCGCATCTCCATGTCCTGCCTTCGGCCGGAGTAGTTCGTGAAGCTCACCCGATCGGTGTCCACGCAGAGTCTTCCAGCTTTGCGGATGGGCAGGAAACCAACCCCCAGACGGCCCGCCAGCGCCGCCCCGAGCACAAAGCCCATGGCATCGAGCCCGCCGACGACATCGACCTCGATCCCTTCGAGATCCGCCATGAGGTCATCAAGCAGGTCATGGAAGGCGGCGGCGTTGATGTAGACTGAGGTGGGATCGAGCCAGGCAAAGGTCGGGCCCTTGGTGTTGGGCGCCATCAGCTGCAGATACCAGCGATCCTCCCGCGGCCCCTTCTCGTCACGCATCGTCACCCCCCGATCTCCCGTGCCACGTTGAGCAGATCTGTCAGCCTGGCCGGCTCGATCCTATAGAAGTCTCCTGGCCGATTGATCCCTGTCGCCACCATGAAGGCATCGACATCGCGATAATGCCAGGCGTTCTCGGGCGTGATGCCGGAGGCGAGGGCCAGCGGGTGATCCCCAAGGCGATCCCTAAGGCCCGCGCGAAAGGCAGCGATCTTGCCGTCGGCTGCCGCTTCGCCCGTCGCGACGCCAGACGTCGTCACGACATCCATGCAGCCCGCGGCAATCGAGGCCGCGCGCGTCCAATCCGCGGGCGCAACCGGGCGCTGCTTCTTGAACGCCGTGCCACCAAAATAGAGCCCATCCCAGCCCGAGTGCTGTCGCGCCGTCGTGATGGCCTCGGCCTCGTCCTGCCGCACGGCGGCCTCGTCGATGCGGGCATCATCGGCCCAATAAGCATCGACGCGCAGTCCCTCAGCAGCGAGCTCTCCCAAGATCGGAAAGGCCTTCAAGCCCGTGACTGCGAGAAAATTGACGCCGATCCAGGCCTCTGGCGCGCGGCGCCGCGCCGCGCGGATCAGCGGCAGGAAGGGCTCGATCCCAAAATCATGGTTGATCAGGAAAACGCCGACCGCCCCTGCGTCCAGCGCAAGGTCGAGGTTGCTGAGCGTCTGCGCCTCATCCAGCACATGGATGACCGGCAAGACGACGGGCCCTGGGGTCTCGAAAAGCCTGTGAAAGTCGTCCCTCGTCATCCGTGCCTGCTGTCCCCCTGCTGCCCCTACCGACGCGGCCCCTCGCGAGCGGAGAGAGGGTCAGTGTGCCCATGGGGAAACGCGCGTCCAGCGCCGAGGCGCCATGGCCCGTGGCTGCGCGGCGGCTCACATCATCGCAGCAGCCGATCTGGCGGTGAAGACACGGATGTAGTCTCCCGGCGACGAGCCGGCCCAGAAGACCCAGAGCCGCTGGGGATCCTTCTCATCGATCCAAACATGATCCCCGGGCTCAAGGCCGCGCAGCTCCGTGCTCACATAGCGCACGGCCGTGTTTGCGAGGAAATCAGTGGCGGCCATGGTATCGACGAAGGCTGCGATGCCGAGGATCGGCGCGTCGAAATCCACATAGCCGTAGTGGACGCCCGCCAGACTGTCGAAGAAGACGTAGTGGCTGGCCACCACCGTCTCGGCCGGGATCACGCCGCCTTGTCCGCCGATATCGACGCGGATCGTCCGGTCTAGGATGATGTTCTGATCCTCGTCGAAAGCGTAGAGATTGGGGTCGTCGAAGGTATCCTTGCCGACGACGAAGGGCTCTGAGGGATCGAGCTTCACGAAGGTCCCATTGTCGCGCTGGCGCAAAATGTCACCGCCGATCACCGTCGCCGAAGCGGCGGGGGCGAGGGCGGCCCAAAGGCAGGTCAGCAAAACGGCATATCTCATTGCAAATGCCTCGCGGCTCATGGCTGTAATGGTCAGCTAGCCCTGCCTGCACGGCGCGCCAGCAGGCTAGCCTGTTCCAGCACTTCGAAGGGCCGCCGATCACGGAAATGAGATCGAGCCTAGGTCCCGCGCGGCTCGCTCGCGCGCGGCTGGCTCATGCGCGATCGGCTCAGCCGCGGCGGGTGAAGCGCATCGGCAGAGATATCGGGCCCGTATTGCCGCTGTCCGGCAGCCAGCTCGCCGCCCCGTCGGGCGCCGGCGCTGCGAGGCGGCG
This sequence comes from Pseudomonadota bacterium, assembly GCA_039026635.1. GTDB lineage: Bacteria > Pseudomonadota > Alphaproteobacteria > Rhodobacterales > Rhodobacteraceae > Thermohalobaculum. Next base: position 4,467 of record JBCCLX010000207.1, on the reverse strand, counting down.
CGGCAGGATCGTGAGAGCGACGCTCATATCGCTGCGCGCAATGGCATGGCCCAGGCAGTGATGCACGCCCCCGCCAAAGCCGAAATGGCGCTTCCGCTCCGCGGTGATGTCGAACCCGTCGGCATAGACCTCTCCATCGGTACCGGCCGCACCGGAGAGGAGGTGCAGCGTCGTGCCTTTCCGGATCTCGAGGCCCTGATAGCTCAGATCCTCCACCGCCTCGCGCGTGACCCAAGTGATCGTCGGCCGCATGCGCATCACTTCCTCGACGGCCGGAGCCGCGAGATCCGGGTTTGCGGCCAGTGCCTCCCACTGATCGGGATGGTCGAAGAACATCGACATGCCGAGGCCAAGCTGATTGCGCGTGGTATCGATGCCCGCGAAGACGAGCATCAGGATCATGTCCTGCAGCTCTTCGTCCGAGAGACGGTCGCCCTCCTCGCTGGCGCTGACGAGGACGGAGATGAAATCGTCCCCACGCGCCTCGCGCCGGCGCGCGACCACCTCATCGGCATAAGCGTACATGCCCTCCGTTGCCCGGTCGATCCGCTCGGCATGGCGGGCGAAATCGACGCCGAGGGCCAAGCCCATGACAGAGGAGAGCTCCAGTACTCGTGGCGCCTCGGCCTGCGGCAGGCCGAGCATCAGGCAGAGGATCTGCGAGGCGTAAGGGTCCGCAAAATCCGCCATGAAATCGCAGGTCCCGCGATCAATGAAGCCATCGACCAGCGCATCGGCCATCGCCTCGAAACGCGGGCGCATTTCTTCCAGGAGCCGGGGAGAGAAGGCGGGGTTCACCAGCCGGCGCAGGCGCGTGTGATCCTTGCCCTCCTGCACCAGGATCGTGCGCACCCACCAATCGGCAAAGAGCCCCTTCACCCCGTTATGGTCGGGCCATTCATGGCTGCCCTGACGGAGCGACCGGTTGATCAGCAGCTCGCCCATCTCCCGATGGCGCAGCACCGCGATGCCATAGGGCGTGCGGGCATACCACGACTGCGCCCGCGCCTCGGCCACGCGCGGGTCACGCAACGAAAAGCTTGGGTCGTCGAGCGGCAGGAACGGTGCGTCGAGGTCGGCGGTCGTGGTCATCGCAGCGCTCCCCCGTGCTCCCGCCTCAGGGCAGGCAGTCGAGATAGGTTTCCGTGTCGAAGTCGGAGACGGTGTGCAGGAACCGCTCCCACTCGTCGGTCTTATACTCGTTGTAGAGGCGGTACATCTCGCCCGGCATCGCCGATTTGATCACCTCATCCGCCGCCAACGCCTTCAGCGCATCGCCCAGCGTCATGGGTAGCTTCTGGACGAGCTTGCCCTCCTCCATGGCGACGTAGATGTTGCGCTCCTCCGGCTGGCCGCAGGGCAGCTTGTCCGAGAGCCCATGATCGCAGGCCTGCATCAGGCCGGCTGCCATGAGATAAGGGTTCACCATCGAGTCGACCGAGCGGAACTCGAACCGCCCCGGCGCCGAGATCCGCAGGCCCGTCGTGCGGTTCTGAAAACCCCAGTCCTTGAAGACCGGCGCCCAGAAGCCCGTGTCCCAGAGCCTGCGATAAGAGTTCACCGTCGAGCAGCCGATGGCCGTCAGCGCGTCAAGGTGGCTGACGATCCCGCCGATCGCATGCTGGCCGATGGGCCCCGGCATCTGCGGGTCGTCACCCGCGGGCATGAAGCCGTTGCTGCCGCCGCCCTTGTGGAAGAACACCTCCGGCATGGCGACGGGCGTGCCCTTGCCCAGCGTCTTCGGCGCGTCCTCGCCCCCTTCCCAGAGCGAGATGTTGTGGTGGCAGCCCGAAGCCGAGACGCCCATGAACGGCTTCGACATGAAACAGGCGATCAGCCCGAACTCCCGCGCCACCTGGGCACAGATCTGACGATAGGTCGTCAGCCGGTCCGCCGTGCGCAGACAGTCGTCATAGGTGAAGTTGAGCTCAAGCTGGCCCGGCGCATCCTCATGGTCGCCCTGGATCATGTCGAGGCCCATGGCATGGCCATATTCGATCACACGCAGGAAGACGGGGCGCAGGCTCTCGAACTGGTCGATGTGATAGCAGTAGGGCTTCGAGAAACCGCCGTCGGGCTTGCCGTCCTCGCCCTTCTTCAACCACATCATTTCCGGCTCGGTGCCGGTGCGCATGTTGAGCCCGTGCTTGGCCTGGAACGCCTCATGCAGGCGGCGCAGGTTCCCGCGGCAATCCGAGGTGAGGAACGCGCCCGGGTCCTCCCGCTCCTCTCGGCCGCGGAAGAGGGTGCAGAAGAGCCGTGCAACGCGCTTGTCCCAGGGGAGCTGGCAGAAGGTCTCCGGCTCCGGAATGCCGACGAGTTCTGCCGCTTCCGGGCCATAGCCCATGTAGTCGCCATGGCGGTTGACGAAGAGGTTCACCGTCGCGCCGTAGACGAGCTGGAAGCCCTTTTTCGCGATGCTCTCCCAATGGGCGGCCGGGATCCCTTTGCCGCAGATCCGCCCAGTGACCGAAACGAACTGGAGGTAGAGATAGTCGATCTCGTGCTCGTCGATGAGGCGGCGCACCTCAGCGATTTTCTCGGCACGGCCGGGGGCATCCACGAAGGTTTCGATATCGGTCACGGTCACAGGCTCTCCAGATAGCGCGCCCGTTCGAAGGCCGAGACATGGGCGTGGAACGCCGCGGCCTCGGCCCTGCAATAGGACGCGTAGTGGTCGACGAAGGGATCCCCGAACAGCGCGCGGGCGATGTCGGAGGCGGCGAAACGATGGGCGGCTTCTTCTAGGGAGGTGGGCAGCAGGCGGTCAGGCTCGACGGGGCTCGTACGGGCATTGCCCTCGACGGGCGGGCCAGGATCGGCGCCGGTTCCAAGGCCCCAAAGCCCGGCGGCGAGCGCCATGGCCGCGGTCAGATGCGGGTTGGTGTCAGCGCCAGGCAGGCGCAGCTCGAACCGCGTCTCCTCAGCGGAGCGGGAGACGACGCGAACGCCGCAAGAGTAATTTCCGACCGCCCAGCTCGGCGTGCGCGGGGCCCAGTTGCCCGGCCGCAGGCGTCGGTAGGCATTCACCGTCGGCGCGAAGAGGCACATAAGCGCCGGTGTCAGCGCGACGATGCCACCGAGGAAGGCGCGACCGGCTTTGCTGAGCCGCTGCGGGTCACGGGCATTGTAGAAATGCGGTTTGCCGCCGCCCTTGCCGCTGCGCAGCGAGATGTTGAGGTGCCCGCAGAGCCCGGGGAAGCCTGCATCGAGCTGCGCCATGAAACTGGCGGTCATCCCATGGCGGCGCGCTTCTGCCTTGACCACCGTCTTGAAGAGCGCCGCGTCATCGGCGGCGCGCATCAGGGGGCTGGGGCCGAGGGAGTACTCGACGCAGCCGGGGCCAAGCTCGGCGCAGCGATGGTCGAGCGCGATATCAGTCCCCCGGATCGCCCGGTCGATGGCGTCCAGAAAACCGGCGTCGGCGGCAGGTGACGTGGTCGACCAGCAGCGGTTGAGCGTGAGGGCCGGGGCAAGGCCGCGCCAACCCTTGTCGCGCAGCGTTGCGCCATCTTCGTCGAGGAAGATCGTCTCAAACTCGAAGCCGCCGATGGCGGTGAGCCCGATGCTGGCCGCCTTCTCGATCTGGCGGGTCAGCGCGTTGCGGGGCGAGATCTCGGCCGAGGGTCCGGCATAATCGGCGATCGCTAAGCGGCCGCCGTCCTCGAACGGGAACGCGCGCAGCGTCTCGGCCTGCACGACGCAGGGTTCGTCCACATAGCCGCGCTCGGCAAAACAGGTCTCGTCATGCATCCAGAACGGCAGCGCATCGATGAAATGCCAGCCCTTGGCAACGGCCGCATCAAATGCTGCGCCTGAGAGGCGCTTTGACCGAAAAGCACCAGTGAAGTCGAAGATCCCCAAATGCACGGGTGTCGACGGCTTTACTGACGCCCCTTTCACCTCCTTGCCGCTCTTTTTGGCGCTTGCTGCCACGACAGGCCTCCAACACATCTCCTCCCGCTTCCGTCACTGCAGAATGAACGGGAGAGCAAAGTAAAGCCGAAATCGGAGCATGGTCAGCAGCAGACCATCACAGCGGCTTGCCTGCGGATGAGGCACCCCTGTGCATCGGTCAAAAATTGCGAAGAATCAACCAGCACGGGATCTGCACTCTGCCTAATAGCTACGCATTTTGATGGATTTCGGCCGCTTTAGTGAGCATTTCGATATCTGCAATCGTTCAAGAATGACCATTAGTGCTCTGATTTTTATAGATAAATTTAGATTGCTGAAATGCTACTCTTTTTTGGTTTCCTGCCTCATGGATTTTGATAACTCTAGGTAAAAGTGTCTCGCAATCATGATGGGGAGCTCGATGGAAGAGCAGCTTGCCGAGATGGCGGCCAAAATCGCCACGCTCGAGGAGGGGGTCGCGATGACGACCGCCGTCAACATGGAAGTGTTCTACTGGTGGTGCACCGCGCTGATGTTCATCATCCACGCGGGCTTCCTCGGCTATGAAAT
>JBCCLX010000206.1:0-7654 GCA_039026635.1 Pseudomonadota bacterium | reverse complement strand
CCGTTAGCGGCGCGGGTTCGGTGCGATCACATGATGTCGAGGGTCAGATCCACCAGGGCGTCGGCTTCGTCCGGGTCGATCAGCCCGCTGTTGTCGGTGTCGATGTCGGAGAGCTGGATGCCTTCCAGGATCACCGCTTGGTCAGTGCTGTCCAGCACACCGAAGTTGTCGTCGTCATAGAGCAGGAGCGTGCTGCCCTCGGTCTCGCGGAAAATGAGGGCGGGACTGCCGGAGGTGTTCCCGTTCGATCCGCCCTCAACGATCTGCGCCCCTACGGATTGGAGGATGTTGGACGTGTTGAAGACGATCGAGTTGTCGACGAGGAAGTCGATCACATCCCCGCCGCCACCGAGGATCGGGACTTCGAGATCGAGGATGAAGTCGACATCATCGGCGCCGACGACGTTGGATCCCATGATTTCAAAGACGTCGTTGCCTGGCCCGCCGATGGCGATGTCGCGGCCGATCTCCAGCACGAGCCGGTCGGGGCCGGAGCCGCCGTAGAGGTAGTCGTCGCCCGGCCCATCGATCAACGTGTCGATACCCGCGGCGCCCAACAGAATATCGTTGCCCGCGCCGCCGTCGATCAGATCGTCGCCAAGACCGCCGTTGTAGTACTCAGCATCCGCCCGTCCGGTCACGACATCGGCGTCAGTGCTCAGGTCGTTCCAGATCCGCTCGATAAAGCCCTGATCGACGTTGATGACGTTTGCGTTGCTGGTATCCGGCACCGAGATCGGACCGGTTTCGGCGGTCGTGTCGATGATCGCGGTGAAGCCGTCACCCGCGGTGATGGGGCGGTCGAAGAGGCCGTCGCTGTCGATCGTATCGTCGAGGCCAACACTGGCGACCGTGAAATCGAGCCCGGCGAAGGGATCGGTGGTGCCCGACAGGAAAGGCGAGAGATCGTTCTCGAAGGTGACGCGATAGGTGCCACGATCGAGGTCGGTGAAGATGTAGTCGCCATTGCTGTCGGTGACGGTGCTGGTGACGCCGATCAGATCGTCCGAGGTGCCGAAGGAGCCATCCGGGCCCGCATCCGTCAGCGTTACCACGATCCCGGGGATGCCGGCCTCGCCGGTCCGGAGCCCATCGCTGTTGCTGTCGAGAAAGGCCTGGCCCGCGAGCGTGAACCCACTGTCGTCGACGAGACCGGCATCGATCTCGGGGCGGCCACTGGGGGGCACACTGAAGGTCGCGGTCTCGGCGATGAGGGGCGTGTCACCCTCACTCGCACCGTTGTTGTTATCGACAAGGATATCATCGGCCGCTGGCAAGAAGACGAGGTTGGCGCCCGTTAGAGCGTTGGCATCCGCCGCCGCGGTGACGGCGTCGAAGCGCACGCTGTAACCATCGCCGGGGGTCACGCTGCTGAACTCATAGGCGCCGGTGTCGTCGGAGAGTGTGGTGGCGACGACCTCTCCGTTGCGCAGGAGCGTGATCGAGACGCCGGCCAACCCGCTGTCGATGCCCTCATCGAAGAGGCCATTGCCATTGCTGTCGACCCATACCTGGTCGCCCACGATGGCGGTTGCCGCGATGAAGAGGCCCGCGTCATAGACGAAAGAGGTGCCGGTCGTCAGGTCGAACACCTGCGTGATCCCGACCCCATCGCCGTCCAGATCGGCGGCATCATTGGTGTTGTCGCGCACCAGCTCGCCCTGGGGCAGGAAGGCAAGGTCCTCGCCGACCAGGACTTCCTCGGAGGGCAGGATCACGGTCAGATCGCGCGCATCGAACTCGAGTTCGAAATTGGCCCCCGGCGTGATGTTCTCGATGCGGTAGAGGCCGTTCTCATCCGTCGTCGTTTCCGCCACGACGATCTGATCCTGCAAGAGCCGGACGATGACGCCGGCAAGGCCGAGATCGTTGGCGGGCGTGAAGACCTCGTTGTCGTCGAGATTGAGCCAGACCCGATCGCCGATGGTCGCAATCGCGCTTTCGAGGCCGGCATCGACGTAGAGGTTGTCGCCAGAGATGGCCGTGAAGAGCGGCGTGGTCGCGACCAAAGGCTCCTCCTCAGAGGGCACTGGGTCGCTGTTGTTGTCGAGGGTCAGCTCACCCGCCGGGCTGAGGAAGACGAGCGAGGGGCTGTCGGGGGGGATCAACACACCGGTCGCATCGAACTCAACAGCATAGCCCGCGCCCGGATCAACGTCCTCGAAGAGATAGAGGCCCGTCTCGCCCGTCGTCGTGCTGGCCACCGGCGCGCCCTCGCGCAGGAGCGTGACGACGACGCCCGCGACGCCCGTTTCCGTCTCGGCGTCATAAAGATCGTCGCCATCGAGATCGAGCCAGACCCGATCGCCGATCCGAGCCGGGCCCTGGGGCGCCAGACCCGCGTCGATGAAGAGCTGCGGCCCAAGCTCGGCTACGAAGGGTGCGGTCGTGCCCACAAGCGGCGCGTCGATCGAGGCGAGGGCGTCGTTCAGATCGTCCGCAGTGATCTCGCTGGCAGGATCGAGGAAGGCAACCGCAGTGAGATCATCGGGCACGGCGGCCTCGGTCGCGTCGAACCGAACCTGATAGGTGACGGCGGGCTCGACCGCGCCGAAGCCATAGCTGCCGGTGCTGTCGGTCACGATCGTGGCGATCACCTCGCCATCGCGCAACAGCGCAACCTCGACGCCGGCAAGGCCCGTGTCGATGGTCGGGTCGTAGCGCTCATTGCCGTCGCGATCGACCCAGACCCGGTCGCCGATCTGGGCGCTGGGCGCTGCGGTGAGGCCTGCGTCGAGGAAATCACTGTCGCCTTCGGGCACCGCGAAAGCGGCCGTCGTCCCAATCAGCGGGTTGCTGCCCGGCGCAGCGTCGTTGTCGCCCCCGTTCGTCTCGACCGATCCGGTGACGGGCAGGAACGAGATTTCGCCGGGCGGCAGATCGGCCATCGTCGCGTCGAACCGGGCGGTGTAGCCGTCGCCGATGGACACAGCGCCCGTGCGATAGACGCCGTCCGCATCCGTCGTGGCCGTGGTGACGACCGCGCCGTCGCGGAGCAGCGTGACAATCACGCCCTGCACGCCAGTATCGATCTCGGGGTCGAAAACGCCATTGCCGTTGGCGTCGAACCAAACCCGGTCGCCCAGCGTGCCGACGGGTGCCGCTTCCACGAGGGCGACGTCGATCGTCCGCGTGCCGCCGGCAACGAGCGCGAAGGTCTCGACGGTCTCCGTGCCCTCGGGCGCGGCGGGGACCGGGTTGGCCGTGAGGACCTCGCCATCGGCGATGGCATCTGTGATCGCGTTTGCTTCGGCAATCGCGGCGGCAAGCGCTGCACCGTCCGGCCCCTCGGCCCGGAAGAGCCCGGCAAAGAGCGCCTCGACCGCCTGGCCCGGCGTAGCGCCCGCCGCGATTGCGTCTTGCACCTGCGCTGTCCAATAGCCGAGGCCTGTCATCGGATCGGTCGCATCGCCCTCGGCCGGCCGGTCGAAGAGGGTGCGATAGGCGAGATCCACGAAGGCCGAGACCGTTTCCGTCGTCGCCAGGCTGGCATCGGCAAAGAACGGATTGCGGGCGGCGAACTCAGGACTTGCGGCAAGCTCCGTGGCGATGGCGGCGCGCTCCTCGGCCGCCGGCGTACCGGTTGCGAGCGCTGTCTCGATGCGGGCGACGTAATGCGCCAGCCCCTCAGGATCGGCGGGGCGACCCAGATAGGCGAGGTAAAGGCCCGTCGCCATGTCCTTGGCCGCCGAGGCTGGCAGCGAGTCTGGCGGCGTATCCGCAGAAACGGGCCCCGTTTGCCCACCAAACTCCAGGCCATCCGGGGCCGCCACGCCCAAGGTATAGGCGCCCTCGGCCAGACGGCTGAAACTGAAAGCGCCGCCGTCAGCGGTGAGGAAACCGGCCTCTTCCGCGCGCTCCAAGCTCAACACCGCGCCCTCGACCACGGCCTCGCCGGGATCGCGCAGCCCATCACGGTCTGCGTCGAGGAACACGGTGCCTGAAAGCGAGCCAAGTGCTGCAAAACTGATGCCGCCGTCGTCCCCGGTCTGAAGGGGCACCGGCTCGCCGAAGGCATCGCGGGCATCCTCAGCGGTCACCGAGAGCCGAGCAGTCTCATCCCCATCGGTCAGCTGCAGGACGAGCGCATCGTCGACTTCCAGAAGCACGGCCTCAACCCTACCTGCCGCAGAGACGATCAGGCTGTCGTCGGCCGTCAGATCGCCGAGCGTATCGCCGTCAAGCTCCGCCAGGGTCCCAACAAAGACGTCGGCGTCGGCCCCGCCCAGCAGAACGTCAGGCCCGAGCCCGCCCTCCAGCCGATCCGGCCCATCGTCGCCGACCAGCGTGTCGGGCCCCCCATAGCCGAGCAGCACATCGGCCGATGCAGAGCCCCTCAGCACATCCGCCCCGTCGAAGATCAGCCGGTCGCCGGCGAAGGGATCCTCCCCGCTGCCGAGCGCGATCACATCGGCGAGCGCGGCCTCAATGCCCTCGATCCGGTAGATCTCGGCACCCTGGATCAGCTCATCCGGTCCACCGAGGTTCTCGAAGACCTCAAGCGTGCTGATCGTGCCGTCCGCCTCGATCACATAGCGATAGACCCGCGCCGGCGAGAAGAGCACCAGCGCCCCGGTCGATTGGGTCGGCGCGAAGGCCAGCGTGTCGGCGAGCCGGGTCATGTCGAGCCCGGCGCCCGTTTCTCTCACCACGAGCTCAGCCACGTCGCGACCCTTCCTCTGCTTGCAACCCGTCGCAGCGGGTCGGTACTGCTAGAAATCGACCCTGAGATTGAAGCTCAGATTTCGGCTCTTCACGTCCTCGCGCCCGAGGACATGGAGGTACTCCACCCCCATCGAGACCCCGCCCGAAAGCGCGGCGTCGAAGCCCACGGCGATCGTGCCCTCGGTCCGATCATCCGACGGCACAGCGGTGCCGATCGCGACTTCGGTCTCGGATTGGCGATAGTCGTAGTTGAAGCCGCCCTCGAGATAGGCCGTGCCGTTGGCAGACGGGGTCAGCCCGATGGCATAGTCGGCGCGGAGGGCAAGATTGAGCTGGCCGAGGTAGCTTTTCTCCTCGGCGACCGGCAGGCCGAGGCTGTTCACATGCTCTTCCTGGCGCTGGCGGGCGAGGCGGGTGCCGATGCCGGCCGAGAGCGTCAGCGGCTCGATCCCATGCCATTCGTTGGGCGCAAAGCCCGTGGCTCGCACGAAGCCGGCGAGCCGGTTCCCCGAGAAGTCGCCCGTGGCCGTCGTGCCCAGAAGCGCCTGCGCGCTGTCGAACTCTAGGGCCGTGTAGCTGAAGCCCGCGGTGAGCTGAACGTTTGGATGGGGCGCCCAGCCGGCATAGGGGGTGATCACGAACCCGTCGCTGTCGAGCTCACCATTGTTGAAGTCGGTATCGAGGCGCGTGCCTTCGTAGCCGAGCGAGAGGCCGACCACGATGCCGTCATCGATCAGGTAATCGGCGCCGATAAGGGGCGTGATGATGAAACCATCGAAGGCCGTGCTCTCGAAATCGTTCTCGATGAAGCTGACCGCCGGGTTCGCCCAGATGCCGAGACGGCCGATGTACCAAGAGCCATCGCCATCCTTGCCGGCGCTGTATCCGGGACGGGCGCGCCGCAGGCTTTGCTGCTCCCCCTCATCGTCTAGGTCTGGCGTGCTGCCGGGGCCGCCAGGGCCAAAACGCCGACCGCGGGACAGGGCATCGAAGGCGCGGGTCTCGATGTTGCGCAGGATGATCACCGTCGAGCTGCGCAGGACGTCGTTCGCCGTCTCCTCGACGCCGCTCGAATTGAGCTGCCCCGTCTCCGGCGGCAGGGCCGGGAAGACCTGCGCAGTGGCGGGAGACGCGACGCCGATCAGCATAGCGATCAGGCAGCTTTTGGCGACAGCGAGACCGCGGCCGGCGCGGCCAAAGCCCTTTGCCATGGCGAATGACCCTCGGCAGCAACGAACGTTGGGGCAACCTTCCGCGCGCCTCATCGCCATTTCAAGCCCTGTCTGCGGTTGATCGGGCACATCTCTTACGTGTGGGCGTTTTGAGGTACTCACCTGCCGCACAGCGATTTGGGACGCAGCGCATCGCTCTAACGATCCGCGGGTAGCGGGAAGAGCCTAGGATCTTTGAGATATTCGATGATCGCGAGGCGTTCCTCGTCGCTGAAGGGCGTTTCCCAGAACACATGCCCCCCATTCCCGTTGCCCGGGATCGTGGTGTCGAAGCGGACGGCGCCTTCCGTCCGTTCGTCGACGAAACCCAGGTGGTCGGGATCGACCTTGCGGCTGCCCACCCAAAACTCTGTGGCGCGCTCGTCCGGCGGTGAAAGCAGCTCATAGATCGTGCGCACGGAGCCGTTGTGCAGATAGGGCCCTGTCGTCCACACAGCCTCCAGCGGCCCGGCCTTGAGCCCCATGCCGGCGAGCGGGGTCTGATACCCGCAAGGTGCAGCGGCCGGCTGTCCGTTCTCGCCCAGGCAATCGGGATGATCGCGGGGGCGCAGGCGCAGCTTGGCCGCGATCTCCTGCCGGCTCAGCCCCTGCTCCCGCAGCTTGCGCAGCGTTGTCTGCTGCACGACCGGCCCCAGGACGGCGACGGCCGGCAGGATTGGGGAGCCGAAGATCGGTTCTGTCTGCGCTTCTGGCAGATGGGGGCATGCCGCGCCCCCCCCGGCCTTGATGCAGGCCAGCAGATCCTGCTCCAGCCCCTCGAGAACCGTGTCATCGAGGCCGGCACCAGCGAGATGCGTCTCAATCGCACCGGTGATCGCAGCCCCGGTGAGCCCATCATCGCCGAGCATGACCGGTCTTGGCATTTGGGCCAAAGGACCGACGTTGACCCAGCGTTCGGTAAGCGCCTGAGTATAGACGGGATCGGTGCCGACCACGCGAGCCAGCTTGGCTGTGACGGCGATGAACTGATCGCCAAGGAGGTTGGCGCTGGCCGATGTTGAGCGATAGTTCGGTGCGTTGTGGCAGCCCTCGCAATGGGCAGCGAAGAGATCGCGGCCGCCGCCGGCAAGCGCGGCATCGATGGCACCGAAGGCCCCGGCGGGCCATTCCGGCGAGCTCAAATCGCTTGACCAGCGCTCGAAGTCCTCCAGACCGATGATGTCGACGTTCGACTTGAAGAGATCTGAGCGCGGCCCCTTCAGCGTCGTCTGCCCAAAGACGCCAAGCGCCTGTCCGAGATTGCGGTTCAGCGGATCGGCGACGGCCAGGTTGTACTGCACGAACTCAAGCCGAGAGGTCAGCCACAGCGGCGGGTAGCTCGTCGGCGCGGCCGGAGTCACGTGATTGGTTGGGATCCCCAGATCTTTGACCGCAACCGAGTTTACGATCTGGGTCAGGGCGTCGACCCGTCCTGGACCGGAGGGATGGAGCGGGCGACGCAGCGCGGCGCGGCCGGCAAAATTCTGCGCGAAGGCCACCGCTTGGGGTGCCAGCGTCTCCGGCGGCACAGGGACTTTGCTCCCGGCATTGAACACGCCGACCCGCGAGAGGAACCGCAGGAAGCGCGGGCTGGGCGCCGTTGGCTTTGCCCGGAGATCTGCAAACTGCACCGTGTCGCGAAGCGCCGTTGAGAGATCGGCGAGGAAGGCGTCGAAATCGAGCGCGGCTGGTGCCCCATCCACGCGCAGCCGTCGATCGCCCACCTCGACATCCGCCACATGGCAGGCCGCGCAGTTGAGGCTGACGCGCTTCTCCAT
>JBCCLX010000205.1:0-7678 GCA_039026635.1 Pseudomonadota bacterium | reverse complement strand
GCGAGCGTGGAGATCGGGAGCGCGGGCGTGTCGTCGATATGAAGCGGCAGGGTCTCGAGGGCGCGGGCTGTGTCGACAAATCTGTAGAACTCGTCCTGGGTCAGCTCGCCCGTGAGAAGAAGATGAGACTTGATCCGCGCCTCTGCGGCCAGAAGGCGGTTGGCAAGCTGCTCTGAACTCATCTCAAGCGAAAAGAAGCCGACGATGCCCCCGTCCTGTGCATTGGGGTCTGTGCGACGCGCCCTTAGCCGCTGATGGGCCACGGCGTAGGCGATGTTCAATGCTAGCGCGGTCTTCCCCATGGACGGGCGAGCCGCCAGTATCACGAGATCCGATTTTCTGAACCCGCCGAGCTTGTCGTCGAGTGCCTGGAGGCCGGAGGACAGACCCGCAAGACCTCCGCCTCGTCGTTTTGCTGCGTTGGCGGTTCTTACTGCTGCAGTAGCAGCGGCCAGAAAGTCGGCGAAACCGCGGTTTTCCTTGCCGGTTTCGGCGAGGGTATAGAGCGCCTGTTCCGCCTCGGCGATCTGACGGTCTGGCTCGTCCTCCACCTCGAAGCGGCGCGCCCGGTCCTGGATCGTGTCGCCGATGGAGATGAGGGAGCGCCGCATGGCGAGCTCGCGAATGGTCTCGGCATAGTCGCGCGCGGCGCGGAGGGAGACGACACCGCCGGCAAGACCTGCCAGATAGTCCGCACCGCCGAGCGCCGCGAGCCCCTCATCCTCGGCCATGAAGCTCTTGACCGTGACGGGCGAGGCCAGTGCTTTCTTGGCAATCAAGCGGGCGACGATGCCGTAGATGCGGCCGTGGACCGGATCGTGGAAATGCTCGGGCGTGAGCACGCTCTCGACCTGGCCATAGACGTCGTTAGAGACCAGAAGCGCGCCGAGGAGGGCTTGCTCCGCTTCGATGTTGTGCGGCTGTAGCGGCGCTGCTGCTGCGCCTGTGCCGCCGATCGGTGTGCCATCCGGGCCGAGGGCCTCGCCACCTGCCTGTCCGCCATCTGCCATGGCCTACCCCTGCTCTGTTTTTTGTTCAGAGCAGCTTAGCGCGTCTGGGGGCCGGGCGGGAGAGGGCCTGCCAGGCTATCCCCGATATCCCGCGCGTCGATGCGCGCTGTGGAGAAGAACGGGGATAAGCCGGCTCAGCCCGTCAGGCGCAGGCAGCCGCCGGGGGCAAGTGTCGTCCCAAGCGCCTCGCCCGCGCCGGTCCCGGGGAAGGCTGCGGCAAGCGCTGGGGATCCGGTCGCCGCAAGCGCCCCGTCGCGGGCCAGGATCGTCAGGAAAGGCGCGGCCGGGCCCTCAGCGCTGCCCTGCCAGACCAGGTCGCCGACGCCATCGGGACGGAACGGCACCTCGACGGCCGCGCTCTGACCCGCACGCCGGGCCGTGAGCGTCAGGGTGCCGCCTTCAGGCGACCGGGCCGGGCGATAGCGGATCCCCAGCCGACCGTCCGTGCAAGCGAAGCCGATATTGGCCGAGCCATTGGAGATCACGGCCTCCGCCCGCCCCCCGACGAGGCGCACGGACCAGAGACCCGTGGGCAGGCTGGCGAGCGCTTCGTCGAAGGCGGGGGTGCCGACGGCCGCCGCCAGGCCAGGCTGGCTGCCATCGCCGCTTTGCCCCGTGTCTCCACAGGCGCTGAGGCTGGCGATAAGGAGGATCGTGATCGCGGCATACTTCATGCGCATCGCCTAGTCCCGCGAAGGCCCGGATCGCAAGCAAAACCCGCGAGAGCGGCGTTTTGCACAGGCATGCGGCGGCCAGGGGTGGCCCGATCCCGAGCCACAGAGTGAAAGAGCCCGACCATGGGGCCGGGCTCTTTCAAGCTTCAGAGATCCGTTCGGGTCTCACGTCTCAGTCTCGCGGATCGTCGCCGCGGGCTTCCTTGGCCTCGGGGCTGTCTTCGGCGTCGCGCTCGCGGGGGGCGTCGTCGTCATCAAGCGCGGCCGAGCCGATCTCATCGAAGAGATTGGCGATCTCCTCCTCGGCGGCGGCCTCTTCCTCGGCGCGCAGCTCGGCGATGGATTTGCCGCTGGCCTGCAGCTCGGCCTCTTCCGGCGTGCGCGCCACATTGGCCTTCACCGTCACCGTCACCTCCGGATGGAGCGTGATGTGGATCGTGTGCAGCCCAAGCTCCTTGACCGGCTTCTCGAGCCGCACAGCCGTGCGCGCCACCTCGAAACCCTCGGCCGCGGCCGCTTCCGAGACGTCACGAGGCGTGACCGAACCGTAGAGCGCGCCCCCCTCCGCCGCCTGGCGGATGATGATGAACTGCTTGCCGTCGAGCGCTTCGGCCTGGGTCTGCGCATCGGCCTTGCGCTCGGCCGATTTCGCCTCGATCTGTGCGCGCTCGGCCTCAAAGCGCGCCCGATTTGCCTTGGTCGCGCGCAGGGCCTTCTGCTGAGGCAGCAGGTAGTTGCGGGCGTAGCCGTCCTTGACGGTGACCTCTTCGCCCATCTGGCCGAGCTTTTCGACGCGTTCGAGCAGGATGACCTGTACCATGGGGCCTCTCCTTACTGCACAGCGTAGGGCAGGAGCGCGAGGAAGCGCGCACGCTTGATCGCGCGGGCCAGCTCACGCTGCTTCTTGGCCGAGACCGCGGTGATCCGGCTCGGCACGATCTTGCCGCGCTCGGAGATGTAGCGCTGCAGGAGCTTGACGTCTTTGTAGTCGATCGCCGGTGCGTTCTCACCCGAGAAGGGGCAGGTCTTGCGGCGGCGGAAGAAGGGTTTGCGGGCCATGTCTCTCTACTCCTCTCAGCGCGCGTCGCGGTCGAAGCTGCGCTCGGGGCGGGGACCGCGATCTTCGCGGTCGCCACGGGGGGGGCGATCGTCACGATCACGGCGCGGGCCACGCGGGCCGCGATCATCGCGGTCGCGCCCGCCACGGCGATCGTCGCGGCTCGACCGCGCTTGCAGGACCGCCGATTGGCCTTCCTCATGCTTCTCCACCTTCACGGTGAGCACGCGCAGGATATCGTCGTGCAGCCGCATCAGGCGCTCCATCTCATGGACGGCGGCCGAAGGGCTGTCGGTGCGCATGTAGCCATAATGGCCCTTGCGGTTCTTGTTGATCTTGTAGCTGAGGGTGCGCAGGCCCCAGTACTCATGGCTGAGCATCTGGCCGCCGTTATCCGCCAAAACCTGGCCGAAATGCTCGATCAAGCCCTCGGCCTGGGCATTCGAGAGGTCCTGCCTCGCGATAAACGTATGTTCGTAAAGCGGCATCCGCCACTCTCCTCATCCCGCGCTTCCTGATCCGGCATGACATTCCCGAGCCCGGATCGGAGAGGCGCGCCTATTCCTCGCCTCGGGAGAGCGGCGTCTGACACGCTTTGGCGCCAAGGGCAAGTGAGTGAGGCTGTTTCTCGTTCTCTTCCCATTGCCACAGGTGCGGAAGGTACCTACCGTCCGCTTGATTGTTGAGTTGATTGCCATGGAAATTTGATGCGTTGGTTGCCCTTTTTTCTCGTTGCGGTCGGTTGCGGCAATGCGTTGGCGGGAGGGCTGGTCGGTCTCTCCGATAGCTATGTCGGCTACGATTACGACGTCTTGAGGAAGGCCGGTGAAAGGCTCCTCGCCGGGACCGATCCCTGGAAAGCGGCGATGGATGATCGAAATCCGTTCTCCTATCCACCGCACATCGCGCCCTTCGTTATGCTGCAAGCGATGCTGCCGGCAGTGATCGGCTTTCGCCTTTTCGTCGGCCTGTCACAACTG
Organism: Pseudomonadota bacterium; assembly: GCA_039026635.1. GTDB lineage: Bacteria > Pseudomonadota > Alphaproteobacteria > Rhodobacterales > Rhodobacteraceae > Thermohalobaculum. The sequence goes on along the minus strand of JBCCLX010000205.1, from coordinate 3,957 downwards.
GCGCTGGTCGTTGCCGCCACGATCGTTTGGGTCATCTGCCGGCCAAAAGGGGGCGAAGAATCTGTCCTCGTCTTCTCGCTTTTACTGGCGTCCCTATTTGATCCCTATCTAAGGCTGGTGCTATTTCTTGGTCAGACGACAGCAATTATTTTTTCGTTCATGATTTTGGGCTGGTTTCTTCTGCGCCGCGATTATTGGTTTATTGCTGGGATTCTATTCGGACTTGCATCGATCAAGCCGCAAATGTCGCTTCTTGTGATCGTATGGCTGATAGTAGACCGGCAATGGAGATGCCTTGGAATCGCCGTTGCCTTCTCAATAATCCTGGCGCTTCCGGCCCTTGTTCAATTTGGCCTATTTCAGACACCGATTTCTTGGCTGCTCTCTTTAGAGCACTACCGATCAGTGAGCCCGAACGAATTGGGCAACCAGACCGTTCTTGGACTTCCAAGCCTCACGGCATGGCTCACTGGTCTAGAAGCTGAGTTGGCCTATGGTTTCTTAGGCGTTTTCGCAATAACGATCATCCACCGACATTGGCGCTCACTTCCAGATCTCCAGGTCTTTAACCTGATAGTGCTAACTTCCCTCACGATGTTCAGCGCCCGTGTTGACACGCTTATAGCCGTGAGCCCGATCTGGCTTCTATTCCTGCTCACGGCCTGGCGCACTGGCACAGTGGCATGGTTTCTCGTTGGCCTCGTCGGTTATGCAGTTTTTTACTCGTTCATCAGCGAAGCATCTGGGATTGATATATTGGAGCGGCCCCTGCGTCTGTTCTTACCTGTCTTTGCTGGTGTTTCCACACTGATCTTGGCGACGCGCCAAAGACAGCCGCGATTTCAGTATGGTCGTGCGTAGTTGACAATCAGCGCCTATCCGGTCAGCGACGGCCACTAACAAAAAATGGAGGTCGCCATGGAAGCGTGGATTTTTCCGGGTCAGGGGGCTCAGGCTGTGGGGATGGGCAAGGCATTGGCCGAGGCCTATCCCGCTTCGCGCGCTGTTTTCGAGGAGGTTGACGAGGCGCTGGGCGAGGCGCTGAGCGCGATGATCTTCGAGGGGCCGGAGGAGGCCTTGCGGCTCACGGCGAATGCTCAGCCCGCGCTGATGGCAACCTCGATGGCGGCTGTTCGGGCGCTGGCTGCCGAAGGCATCGGCGTCGAGCGCGCGGCCTTTGTCGCCGGTCATTCGCTCGGCGAGTACTCGGCGCTGGCGGCGGCGGGCAGCTTGAGTGTTGGTGAGGCCGCACGGCTCCTCCGTCTGCGCGGGGCGGCCATGCAGGAGGCTGTGCCGGTGGGCGAGGGGGCGATGGCCGCCCTTTTGGGCCTCGATCTCGAGGGCGCGCGCGCAGTGGCGGCCGAGGCGGCAGACGGCCAGGTCTGTGCGGCGGCCAATGATAATGATCCGGCGCAGGTCGTCGTCTCAGGCCATCGCAGCGCCGTCGAGCGCGCGGTGGAGATCGCCAAGGGCAAGGGCGCCAAGCGCGCCGTGATGCTGCCGGTCTCGGCCCCTTTCCATTGTGCGCTGATGGAGCCTGCGGCGCTCGCCATGGCCGAGGCACTGGCGGGGGCGGAGATCAAGGCGCCAGCCGTACCGCTCGTCGCCAATGTCCGCGCCGAGGCGGTGAGCGAGCCCAAGGAGATCCGCAGCCTCCTCGTCGAACAAGTCACCGCGCCCGTGCGCTGGCGCGAGAGTGTCGCCTGGATGGCGACGCAGGGCGTCAATCAGACCCTTGAAATCGGGGCGGGCAAGGCGCTTTCGGGCATGGTTCGACGGATCGATCGGGCCCTTGCCACGGCCAATGTCGCCACTCCCGACGATGTCGCCAAGCTCATCGCCCCAGCCGCCTGACCGCCTCTCCCGAGGCTGAGAGCCGCTAGAACGAGTTGCGCGCGGCACCTGTGCCGGGGTGCGGACTAGCTGCGGAATGGTTCATTTGGTTACGCTGTTCCCTTAAGTGGGGAACAGGTTGAAACGCCGCTTTCTCTTTGCTGCCTTTGTGGCGTCTGTGATGGTGGTCGCGCCGGCCCAAGGGGCGACGCTTGTTACGAGTGGCAACGGGACGGCGCTGCTGGGCGCGACAAGTGTCAATGTTGATGGCGCGTTGTTTGATGTGAGTTTTCAGGGCGGCACCTACGTCGACCTTTTCGACGGCTGCGACGCGCCGGAAGACTTTATGTTCACCACCCAGTCGGCTGCCGCGGTCGCCGCACAGGCCCTCCTCGACGAGGTCTTCATCGGCACTTTCGAAGATGGTCCGTTTAGAACCCGCGGCTGCTCGGACGGAGGGTCTTGTTCCGCTGTCATCCCGTACGAGTACCGGGTCCAGAACGGTTTCTTGGGTATCGAAGAAGATGCTCTGTTCGTTCGCGCGCGAAACCTGGACGAGATGATGCTAGCCCCCAACATGGACGGGGTCGCCAACGGCTTGGTGGATATCGACGCCGATCTCACCGGCGACATTCTCCGCGTCTTCGCACTCTTCACACCGTCCGACGTGGCAGTAGTGCCGCTGCCAGCAGCGGGCTGGTTGATGCTCGGTGGGCTCGCGACCCTTGGTGCCGTGGGGCGGCGGCGCGGCTGATCGTTGCGCCGCACCCGTGGGCCGGCATGAGCCGTGCCACCGCCAGTGTCTCCTCCCCGAGGACGCAGCCGCCTTGGCAACGCTCACAGCCTGGGGCCCGGCTCCCCATGGCAGGGTTGCCGCAGCACTCCGACTGCGTCACGCGGCCAATGGGGAAGTGGTCGAGGCTGCGGGGGCTTCGATGAAACTGCACTTTCTCTCTGTGATCGTGCTTGCGGTCGCCCTGCTCGGCGCACCGGCGAAGGGCGCTACGCTCGTTGTCGAGGGCCGCGCGTTGGTCGGCGCGACCGGCGTGCAGGTCGACGATATGCTCTATGATGTCACATTCGCGGATGGAACCTGCATTGCGCTCTTCGATGGATGCAATCAGGTGGCGGATCTAACCTTCAGAACCGAGAGCGCTGCGCTGCTGGCGGCAAACGCGCTTCTGGATCAGGTGCTTCTTGGCAATTTCGATGTGCGGCCAAGTCTCGCGCGCGGCTGCAATGACTCGGGTGCCTGCAGAATTGCGGTGCCCTACGGCCTCAGTTCGCGATCGGTGATTTTTTCTTCGATACCGACGGCGCTCGTTGCGCAGGCCAACAATCTCGACGACGGGACATTCACCTCTGGCATTGACAGCGTCTCCGTCGGGTCGGTCGACCGGGACGAAGATCTCGGTGAGGACTTCTTTGAGGCCTTCGCTGTCTTCACCGAGGCGGCCGAGGTGACGGTGGTCCCCCTGCCCCCGGCCGGATGGTTGCTCCTCGGCGGGCTCGCCGCTCTAGGGGCGTTGGGGCGGCGGCGCGCCTGACCATTGCGCGGCGCCCTGCAGGCTGGCATGAGCCTCGGCCAACGATGGCGGGAGGCAGCACATGTTCGATCTGACGGGAAAGGTGGCGCTGATCACCGGGGCAACGGGCGGGATCGGCGGCGAGATCGCCAAGGGGTTGCATGAGGCCGGGGCCACTGTCGTGCTCTCCGGCACACGGGAGGGACCGCTCTCAGCGCTTGCCGCGAACCTTGGTGATCGCGCCCATGCGGTGCCCTGTGTCCTCTCGGACAAAGACGCAGTGGAGGGTCTGCCCAAGGCGGCCGAAGCGGCGGCCGGCGCGCCCGTCGATATTCTCGTCAACAACGCGGGGATCACGAAGGATCAGCTCTTCATGCGCATGTCCGATGATGAGTGGGACGCGGTGATGGAGGTGAATTTGAAGGCGGCCTTCCGCCTCTCCAAAGCGGTACTGCGGGGCATGATGAAGAAGCGCTGGGGACGGATCGTGCAGATCACGAGCGTCGTTGGGCACACCGGCAATCCCGGGCAAGGGAACTATACGGCCGCTAAGGCAGGGCTCGCGGCCATGTCCAAAAGCCTGGCTGCCGAGGTTGCG
>JBCCLX010000204.1:0-7712 GCA_039026635.1 Pseudomonadota bacterium | reverse complement strand
TCGATCGGGACCTTGCCGACGGCCTGCACCGCATCCGTGTGGAAGAGCGCGCCGAACTCATGCGCCAGTTCCGCCAGACCATCGACCGGGAAGATCGTGCCCGTCTCGTTGTTGGCCCACATGAAGCTGACGATGGCGACACGGTCCGAGAGTGCTTCGCGATAGGCCTCGATATCGAGCCGACCCTGGCCATCGACGGGAATGCGATGGACGACCACGCCCTCGTGCTTCTCCAGCCAATCGCAGAGCGAGAGGATCGCGGGGTGCTCAACGGCCGAGGTGATCACCTCGTTGCGCGGCTTCATCACCTGCAGCGCCGAGCGGATGGCAGCGTTGTCGGACTCGGTGCCGCCTGCGGTGAAGATGATCTCGTGATCATACTCCGCCCCCAGCAGCGTCTGCAGCGAGCGCCGCGCCTGGCGGAGCGCGCCGCCAACCTCGGAGCCGAAGGCATGGATGGAGGAGGCGTTGCCGAACTGCTCCGAGAAATAGGGCAGCATGGCGTCCACCACTTCCGGGAAGCAGCGCGTCGTGGCGTTGTTGTCGAGATAAACCGGGTTCATGGTGCGCTCCCTCAGACCGTGGCCACGGGCATGACCCGCACGGGCCGGCCCAGCGTTTCGGAGATTTTCTTGGTGAGCCCGCCGAGCGTCTGGCCCGCGAGCTGACAACCCGCGCAGGCGCCCTTCATGCTGACGAGGACCATGGAGCCCTCCATGTCGACGAGCTCCACATCCCCGCCATCGGCGCGGAAGGTCGGACGCAGTTCCTCGATGATCTTGCTCACCAGGATCGCCTCCTTGGCCGCACTCATCCCGCTCGGCGCCGCCGGCGCAGGAATGGGCGCAGGAGCGGGAGCAGCCGCGGGGGCCGGAGCCGGTGCAATCGCGACGGGGGCCGGCGCGGGGGTGGGTGCGGCGGCTGCGGTCGGCATCGCGATCTGAACCGGCGCCGACGGCTGGGCCGGCACGGTCGCGACCGGCACGGGCGGCATGTTGGGGATCGAGAAGCCCGTGACCTTCTTCGGAGCCGGCTTTGGCGCCGCGCCGAAGACATAGGCCTCCTCGGCCGTGATCAGGCCCTCGGCCACCATGGCGGCGTTCGTATCGGAGAGCAGCTCTTCGAGCGGTTCGCGGCAGGCATTACAGCCCCCACCGGCCTTGGTGTAGAAAGTCACCATCTCGACGGTCGTGAGCTTATTGGTGCGGATCGCGCGCTCCAGCATGCCGGCATCGACGCCGAAGCACTTGCAGATCAGCGCACCTTCCTCGTGGTCGTCGTCCTCAACCTCCTCGCCCCGGAAGGCCGCGATGGCCGCGGTCAGCGCCTCCTGGCCCATGACGGAGCAGTGCATCTTCTCGGGCGGCAACCCGTCGAGGAAGGCCGCGATGTCCTGGTTGGTCAGCGCACGGGCCTCGTCGACCGTCTTGCCGATCACCAGCTCCGTGAGCGCCGAGCTCGACGCGATCGCCGAGCCGCAGCCGAAGGTCTGAAACCGCGCATCCTCGATGATGTCGGTCTCGGGGTTCACCTTGAGCATCAGCTTCAGCGCGTCTCCACAGGAGAGCGAGCCGACCTCGCCGACGGCATTCGCCTCCGGCAGGTCGCCCGCGTTGCGCGGATTGAAGAAGTGCTCCTTCACCTTATCGCTGTACTGCCACATCGGCGCTGCTCCTCAGCAGAAAGACTTGCCGCAGCCGCATGAGCTGGTGGCATTGGGGTTGTTGAAGACGAAGCCCGAGCCTTCGAGCTTGGTGACGAAGTCGATGGTCGTGCCGGCTAGGTGCGCCTGGCTGGCAGGATCGATCAGGACGGTGATGCCGTCCGAGCTGATCACCGCATCATCCGGCTGCGCCTCAAGCTCGAGCGCCATGCCATACTTCAGGCCGGCACAGCCGCCGTCCTGCACCATCACGCGCAGGCCCGCGACCTGCTGGCCCGCGCCCTCGATGGCGGTCTTGATCGCGTTCTGGGCCGGTTGGGTGATCTCGATCATAGGGTATCTCCTGTGCTCCTGTCGGATGCCTGGAGTTTTCTCAGCAACCAACGTGCCAAGTGCTGTCGCCCCCGAATACCCCAACATATCAGTTGGTTATCGGCGTGGCGGGCCGGGGTGATGATGTTTTTGGTAGGTTTGCGACAGCGACAAAACGCGGTTGGCACGACGTTTGTCGCATCGCACACCAATGGCCGCTCAGTCGTCGTCCTCATCCGCCCGCGCCAGGACGACGCGCAGCAGATGCGCGCCCCCGAACCGGTCCGATGGGTCGAGGGCGGCGGCTTTGCCGAGCGTGTCGCGCGCCAGCGCCTCCTCGCCGAGGCGGGCCGCGCAATAGCCCGCAGCGATGAGGGCCTGGAGGTAGAGGCCGGGTGCGAAGGCGTGCTCGGTGAAGGGCGCATCGTCTGGGCTCACCGCCAGCCAGTCCGTCGCGATATTGAGCCGGCGGGCCGCATGGGCGATCAGCCAATGCGCCTGTTCCAAGGCAGCGCCGTAGTCGTGGCGGTAGAAGTGGAAGCGATAAGCGGCGAGGCGCGCCTCAGGATCCTCCGGCCGCTCGGCCAGTGCCGCCCGCATCGCGCGCCCGGCCGCCTCCGGATCCGAGATCGCGGCCGCCGCACCGGCCAGGAGATCGGCCAGCGGCGGCTCAGTCGCTGGTTCAGTCGGGCGCAAAACAGTCCGCGCGCTCGTCGCAGGCCTCGCAGGACGGCGAGAGGCAGAGCGAGAACGCCGCGTCGCTGCAGATCTGGCGATAGAAGAACTTCTTCCAGCGCATGTTGTGCCGGTTCGCCGCCTTCAGCCCCGGCAGGTGCCGGCCGATCAGCGCCGAAAGCGCCGGGCGACTGGCCAGCCCCAGATCCTCCCACAGATGCCGCGGCTCGAGCGCCCGGCGCGCCAGGATCGCCGCCAGCCAAGCCGCGGTGTCGGACCGCTGGCCTGCGCGCATCAGGATCAGAAGCCCGATCGCCTGCTGATCCTCCGGCGGCGGGGGCAGCGGCAGGTCCAGATCGTTCAGCGCCAGGCCCGGGGCATAGCGGTCCCGAAGGAGCGCGATCTCATTGCCAGGCAGCCCCAGGACGGCCGGCAGCGTGCCCGCCCCGAGCACCGCCTCCCGGGCGCTATGGCGCAGGATGCGGCCGATGTCGGTCGCATCCGCATCCGCGTCGGCAATCGCCAGGCCGCCCGCAGGCGCCGCTTCAGTCGAGAGCCGCATGGGTCTGACAGCTTGACGGGCAGACGCGCGCGCAGGCGCCGCAGCCGATGCAGTTGTCCGGCGAGACCATCGTCATCACGCTCTTGATGATCTCGTCCTCCACATCCTCGTACTCCTCGGTGCCCGGCGTGACCATGTCGCCGTCCTCGGTGACACCCTGGAGCGTCATCACCGAGCGCGAGCAGACCTTGAAGCACCGGCCGCAGCCGATGCATTTGTCTGGGTCGATGGCCATGAGGAATTCGGGGACGTATTCCTCCCCGCCTCGTGTCAGCCCTGTTCTCGCCATGGGATCAGGCCTCCTCGGCCGCTTTCTTGGCTGCCTTCAGCTCCTTGCGGGCGGCGGCCAGCTCTTTGAAGACCTCGAAGGTCTCGGCCGCGACCTCGGGGATCTTCTGCCAATCGGTCGGCAGCTCCTCCGAGAGGTCGTGGAGGTTCATCTTGGCGTTGGTGGAGCGCATCGAGAGCTTCTTCACCTTGGTTTCCAGTTCCGCGACGGTCATGGGCCGTTCCTTTCGTCAGCCGCGGGCAGCGGCGGGATGGGTCTCGATGGTCTCGACGGCGCCGGCCACCAGGCTCTCGCCCGCCTCGGCCAGCTTCGCCCAGCTCACGAAGCCAAAGCGGTGCACGTCGCGCAGATGCTTGGAGACGACGACGAGCTTGCCGGCGATCAGCACGATCCGGCCAAAGCCCTCATGGCTCATCTTCTGCATCTGGCTGGCCATGCAGCCCGTCTGCTTCTCGATCAACAGGCCTGCGGCGTCGTAGAACTTGCCGATGCGCCACATCACATCCGGATCCGGGTCGCCGATGATCGGGATCTCGCGGCGCTCTTCCTTGGTGACAATGAACTCGGACATGATGTCCGCATCCGTCTTGTCGTCCCATTGGCCATAGCCGTCTTCAGCACGGATCACGGCGGCGAGCTGGGTCAGGAACGCGCTCTCCACCATCACGCCGCCGCGCGGCTCCATCACATCGGTCGTCATCAGGCCCACTCCTCTTCATCCATGAAATCGGGTTTCTCGAAGGTGCCGAGAATCTTGCGCAGGAAAGGCGGCGGGGTGCCCTGCAGCATCTCCTGAACCTGTGCCAGCACCGCCTCGATGGGCTCGGCTGCCTTGCGCTTGATCGGATGGATGCCGGCCTTCACAACCTTGGCGGCCGAGGGCCCGCCGATGGCCAGCGCAAAGAGCAGCGCACAGCCGCTCAGCGCCTCCACCTTCGGCGTGATCTTATCGTCGACATCGTCGTGCTTGCCCTTCTGGCCGGTGACGTTGTCGAACTCGAAGGCCGCGACAAAGCGGCTGCCGCCCTTCCAGACGTCATAGACCGCGAACTTCTTCGCCGAGCCGAAGTGCGCGTTCAGATTGGCCAGATCGTTGGTCGCGATGGCGACGCGGAGCGGGCGCTCGGCGGGCTCCGCCGCCTCGGGCTCAATGAGTCTGAGCGTGCGGGACATGGTCGAAATCCTCCGGGATGGGGGCCGCGCCGAAGTCGGCCGGCGTGGCCTTGTGGTGTTGGGCGAGGACGGTGTTGGCGACCTCGTAGAGAAAGGCGCGGGTGCCGCGGTAGCCGACGCGACAGATGTCCTGCGCTCCCAGCCGATCGAAGATCGGGAAGCCCGCGCGGATGAGCGGCAGGCCGAGCGCTTGGGCCGCGTGTCGGCCATGGGCATGGGTGATCAGGATCTCAGCCTGGCCCTCGCGCGCGGCCCGCTCGAAGTCCCCGAGATCGCCGAGGAGCACCGTCTCGCAGGGCATCTGCTCATTGAGCGGCGAATGCGTGGTCGTGGTCACCGCGGCCACGATCTCCGCGCCCATGCCCTTGAGCGTGCTGGCCAGCGGGTAGATCAGGTCCGGCTCGCCCGCGATGGCGATGCGGCGGTGGCCCGTGTGAAAATGCGCGTCCAGCGCAGCATCGACCAGCCGGGCGCGATCCCGCTTGATCGAGGGGGGCGGCTCCTGCTGGCCCGTGATCTCCATCAGCGTCCGCACAAAGGCGTCGACGGCCGTGATCCCGGTGACCGAGGGGAAGACCTTGTAGGGCGCGTAGGTCCGGTCCTCGAGCAGCCGCGCCGCACCCTCCATCGAGGCGCCGATGGCGAGCGTGAAGCCGCTCTTCGTCATACTGGCGATGTCCTCCAGCGTCGTGCCGCCAAGCGAAGTGCCCCGCCAGTCCTCCGCCACATGGCCGTCGAGCGAGGAGGAGAGATCGGGCAGCACGATGGGCGAAAGGCCGAAGGCGCGGATCATGCGCACCAGCTCCTCGATCTCCGCCGGCGTCAGATGCACGCCGCAGAGGAGGTTGACCTGCCGCATCGAGGGGTCGCGCCAGACCGGGTCCACCTCCGGCACCAGGCTGGTCACGATCGCTTCGACCGCCTTGGCCCAGCCGTCCTGCAACGAGCCGTCGAAATCGGGGGTCGAGGCATAGACGATCTTGGTGTCCGCGAAATCCTCACGCCGGGCGACGATCTCTTTCAGCTCGCCGGGCACGTCCTCGCCTCGGGTCTCGGTGAGGGCCGTGGAGGCAATGCCGATGAACTTGGGGCTCGCCTTCTTGCGCAGGTTCTCGACGGCCTCCTCGATCTGATCCGCGCCGCCGAGGATGGTCGAGACCTCGTTCATCGCCGTGGTCTGAAGCGGCACGGCCTCCTTGAAGTGGCGTACCAGATGAACCATCGCGAAGGCGGTGCAGCCCTGGCTGCCATGGAAGAGCGGGACCGAACGCTCGATGCCGAGATAGGCGAGCGCGGCGCCCAAAGGGGCGGAGACCTTGAGCGGATTGGTCGAGAGCGCGCGGCGCGGGTGGGTCAGCTTCGCCATCTCAGCAATCCTCGAAATCGGTGGCGCTGGAGGCCAGCGCGGAGAGCGGACTGCCAACGGCAGGGGCCGGCGCGGGCGCCACCTCGCGGCTCGCAGGCACATGCCCCGCGCTGATCGGACAGCCCGAAGCGGCCGCGACGGAGGGGATGCCGGTGACCGGGCAAGGACCATCGGGCGCGGGCAGCACGGCGGAGACCGTGAGCGGCGTCTCCCACGGCGCCGGCGCGCGCAGCTCCGCCCACATCGGGTTGTTCACCGCCCGGTCGATGGCCATCACCATATCGACCATGCCGACATAGCCCGCATAGGGCTCATGCTTCTCCTGGTTCACATCGACCCAGGGCATCTTCGCCTTCAGCGCCACGAACTGGCTGCGCCCACCGGACATCAGGACATCCGCCTCGGCGTCCTTGAGCAGGCGGTACATGTCCTTCGGCGCCATGTTCTCGAACATGTGCTTGTCGTCGCCCATGATCTCGACGACGCGATCCTTGTCCTCTTCGGTCGCCTTGCGCACCGAGGTGCCGATGACCTCCATGCCGAGCTCCTGCAGCGCGGAGACGACGGACCAGGACTTGTGCCCGCCCGTGTAGAGCAGCACGCGGCGGCCTTCGACGCGGGGACGCAGCGTCTCGAGTTGGGCCCAGATCTTGGCCTCTTCCTCCGCGATCAGCGCCTCGCAACGGTCGAGGAGTTCCGCATCGGCGCCCTGCTCCACCAGCATGCGGCAGAGGGTGCGGATGGCCTCAGAGGTGTCGGAGATGCCGTAGAAGGAGCCCTCGAAGAACGGGATCCCGTAGCGCTCCTCCAGCTTGCGGGCGAGATTGATCAGCGCCTTGGAGCAGACGAGCATGGTCACGCGCGCGCGATGGGCCATGGCGACCTGGCGGTAGCGCGCATCGCCCGTGATCGAGCCCAGGATGCGGATCCCCAGCCGGTCGAGGAGCGGCTTCACCTGCCAAAGCTCGCCCGAGAGGTTGAAGTCGCCGATGATGTTGATGTCGTAGGCGCTCGGCTCTGCGGGTTCCACGGTACCGATCACATGGTCGATCAGCGCCTCGCCCGCGAGCTTGTTGCCGAGGTTTTTCGAGCCCACGAAGCCCGGTGCATCGACGGGGATGCAGGGGGTGCCGAACTTCTCGGTCGCCGCCTTGCAGACGGCGCCGATATCATCGCCCACAAGCGCAGTCACGCAGGTGGAGTAGACGAAGACGGCGGGCGGGTTATGCGCCTCGATCGCCTCGCGGATCGCGCGGAACAGCTTCTTCTCGCCATGGCCCATGACGATATCGAGCTCGGTGAGATCGGTCGTGAAACCCTTGCGGTAGAGTTCAGGGCCGGAGGAAGCAGCCCCGCGATTGTCCCACCCATTACCCTCGCAGGCGAGCGGCGCGTGGACGAGATGGGCAACATCGGTGATCGGCTGGAGCGCGATCTTCGCGCCATCGAAGGCGCAACCGCCCGCAGCCGCGCCAGGGGTCAGCGGCTTGGCACAGCCCTTTTTTCGCTCGGCCGCCGATTTGCCCGTGTTCACACCACAGGCCGGCTCGTCGAAGACGTCCGCGATCTTGGACTTGAGAGTGTCGGCCATGACGCTTCCCCGTTGTTTCGGGGGAAGTACAGCAACGGATGTGCCAAGTGCCGGCTTTGGAAAAACTCAGAAAACCCAGTA
>JBCCLX010000203.1:0-7745 GCA_039026635.1 Pseudomonadota bacterium | reverse complement strand
GATGTGATCCATAACTTCGCGATGCCGTCCTTCGGGCTGAAGATGGATGTGATCCCGGGCAGGCTCAACGAGACCTGGTTCCGCGCCGAGGAGGAGGGGACCTATTTCGGCCAGTGCTCAGAGCTCTGCGGCATCAACCATGCCTATATGCCGATCACCATCGAGGTGGTGAGCCAGGAGGCGTATGACGCCTGGGTCGCTGAACAGGTCGCTGAGATGAACGGCGATACGGATGTGGCCGATGCGGGGGCAGTCGGCGCGGGCGTGGATGCCGGCCCAGCTGATGCGGGTCTCGTCGCCGAGTGAGGGGACCTGCGGTGCCCATTCTGTCGCCCGGGCCCCGGCCAGGGCTCCATCCTAGCGGGCGCGCTGCCCCGGCACCCGCCGGCGCGGCGCTTTCCCTGAAAGGCTAGAGACGTGACTGACGCCACCCAGCAAACGCTTGCCAGGTCAGCCGCCGCCGAACCGGAACTCGGCGATTTCATTCGGCTCTTGAAGCCCCGCGTGATGAGCCTTGTGATCTTCACGGCTCTCGCCGGCATGGCCGCAGCGCCGGTGGATGTGCATGCGGTCGAGGCCCTTGTCGCGCTCATCTGCATTGCAGTGGGCGCCGGTGCGGCGGGGGCACTCAACATGTGGTGGGACGCGGATATTGACGCGCAGATGAGCCGCACGCGCGCCCGCCCTGTCCCGCAGGGCACGGTGGCGCCGGAGGAGGCGCGGAATCTCGGCCTCGGCCTCTCGATCCTGAGCGTGATGATGCTGGGCGTGGCGGCGAACTGGCTGGCGGCGGGGCTGCTCGCTTTCACGATCTTCTTCTACGCCGTGATCTACACGATCTGGCTCAAGCGCGCGACGCCGCAGAACATCGTGATCGGTGGCGCTGCCGGGGCCTTTCCGCCGGTCGTAGCCTGGGCGGCGGTGACGGGCGAGGTCGCCTTGGCGCCGATCCTAATGTTCGCCGTCATCTTCCTCTGGACCCCGCCGCATTTCTGGGCGCTCGCGCTCTGGCGTTGCCGCGACTATCGCGACGTCTCGGTGCCGATGCTGCCGGTCGTGGCGGGCTCGACGGAGACGCGGCGTCAGATCTGGCTCTACAGCCTTGCCCTCGCCCCGGTGACGCTGATGCCGGCGCTGACGAGCGCTGGGGGACCGATCTACTCGGTTGTGGCGCTCGGCGCCTCGGCCATCTTCCTGCGCGATGCACGACGGGTCGCGCTACGCGATGAGGCAGTGGCCGACGCGGATGGCTATCGGGCTGAGAAGCGGCTCTTCGGCTTTTCGATCGTCTTTCTCTTTGCCATCTTTGCGGCGTTCATCGGCGATGCGGCGCTGCGCCTTGCGCTGCAGACGGCGGGCGTCGATTACGTCTGGCCAATCGTCCTCGGGGAGGGGGTCCTTTGAGAATGGGGGCCTTTTTGGAAGGGTCGTATGACACCGGGTCCTGTAGGACGGCTTCATTGAGACGGAGAGGGTCGTGACCGATATCACCAACCGCGATCACGAGCTGCACAGCAGGCGCCGGGGCCGCAATCTGGCCGTGCTCGCGGCCTGCCTGGCGCTGATCGTGATGCTCTTTGCCCTGACGGTCGTGAAGATGGAGGGGACGGTGGGCAATCCCTCCGCCTCGCAAGCCGGTGGCTGGGGGCCTGAGGATTTCGCCCAACCCTTCACAGCCCGCGATACCGGCGGAGGAGTGCCCCAGCGATGAGCGAGCAGCCCAATCTCGCCAAGAAGGCCCTGCCGTTCGTGGGCGTCGCCTTCGGCATGCTTGGCATGGCCTATGCCGCCGTGCCGCTCTATGACCTCTTCTGCCGCGTCACGGGCTTCGGCGGCACCACGCAGATCTCGGACGGGCTCGACGTCGAGGTGCTGGACCAGACCATCACGATCCGCTTCGACGCCTCGACGAACCGTGGCATGGCCTGGGAGTTCGCGCCCCAGCAGGACGAGATCGAGATCCGGATCGGGGAGACGGGGCTGGCCTTCTACACCGCCCACAACCCCACCGACCGGCCGATCACGGGCATGTCGACCTACAATGTCGCGCCCTATAGCGTCGGCAGCTACTTCGCCAAGATCGACTGCTTCTGTTTTGAGGAGCACACGCTCCAGCCGGGCGAGAGCATTCAGATGCCCGTCACCTTCTACGTCGATCCCGAGATCATCGATGATCGGGAGACTGAGCGCGTGCATACGATCACGCTGAGCTACACCTTCTACGAGCAAGAGCCTGAGAAACAGGCCAGCCTCGTCGACTGAACCCTGGGAGACCCGGGGGGCCGTGCCCCCCAAGGAGGACCGCGATGGCCCACGAAAAGAACCACGACTACCACATCCTGCCGCCCAGCCCCTGGCCCTTCTATGGTGCGGTCGCGGGCTTCTTCATGCTCGTCGGCCTGATCCTTGGGTTTAAGGGCGAGTATGCAGCGGACTACTGGCTGGCCCTCCTCGGCTTCGTGGCAGTCTGCTACGTCGCCTATGGCTGGTGGAGCGATGTGGTCGTCGAGAGCCGGGTGGGCGACCATACGCCGGTCGTGCAGATCGGCCTGCGCTATGGCGTGATCCTCTTCATCATCTCCGAGGTGATGTTCTTCTCGGCTTGGTTCTGGTCCTTCTTCAAGCATGCGATCTTCCCGATGGAAGCAGCCACGCTCGACGGCGTGGTGCCGACGGCGGAGGCCTTGGACGGAATTTGGCCCCCGGCCGGCATCGAGACCTTCAACCCCTGGGACCTGCCGCTTCTCAACACCGTGATCCTGCTGCTCTCGGGCTGCACGGTTACCTATGCGCATCACTGCCTGATCGAGAACCGGCGCGACGGGCTGGTCTGGGGTTTGATCGGGACCGTGGGGCTCGGCGCGCTCTTCACGATCTTCCAGGCCTATGAGTACAGCCACTCGCCCTTCGGCTTCACGGACGGGATCTATGCGGCCAATTTCTACATGGCCACGGGCTTTCACGGCTTCCACGTGCTGGTCGGCACGATCTTCCTCGCGGTCTGTCTGTTCCGCGCACAGTCCGGCCAGTTCCGGCCCGAGAAGCATATCGGCTTCGAGGCGGCCGCCTGGTATTGGCACTTCGTGGACGTGGTCTGGCTCTTCCTCTTCGCCTCGATCTATATCTGGGGCCGCTGAGCGGGCGCGCGCGGCCAATGATGGCATGAGGGGGCGGGCTGCGGCGCGCCCCCTCTTGGTTTCTGGACGGTAGGACAAGCGGATGTCGCGCAGATTGCGCCGGATCTTGGGCGTCGCCGTGCTCGGGGTTGCGGGCACGAGCGTGCTGATTGCGCTCTGTCTCTGGCAGGTGCAGCGGCTGGAATGGAAGCTGGGGCTGATCGCGGAGCTGGAGGCGCGGCTCTCGGCCGAGCCCGTGGCGCTGCCACCGGCGCCGACGCCGGATGTGGACGAGTTTCGCCGGGTACGGGTGACGGGGCGCTTCGATGGGGCGCTTGGGAGCCATGGGCAGCCGGACGCACCGCTGCTGACGACCTATGACAAGCAGCCGGGCTATCGGATCCTACAACCCTTCACCCTCGAGGACGGCCGACGGATCATGGTCTCGCGCGGCTGGGTGCCACTGGAGGCCAAGAACGCGGGCGGTCGCGCGGTGGTGGAGATCCCTGCGCCTGAGGGCGTGGTGCGCTTGACGGGGGCGCTGCGCTTTCCCGACGACCCGCAGGAGCCCGCCTTCGGGGAGCAGGACAACGTCTGGATCGCGCGAGATCTGGACGTGATGGTCGAGGTCTTTGAGGTGGAGCCGGTGCTCTTGGTCTCCGAGACGCCGACGCCGGGGCCCGAGACGCGGGCACCGCTGCTCCAGCCCCTCACCGTGAACCTGAAGAACGATCACCTCGGCTATGCGATCACCTGGGGGATGCTTGCCGCCGTCTGGGCCGTCATGAGCGCGGGTCTGGCCTGGCGGGAGGGAGGGCGCGCCGACTAGGTGCGCGTCGGCGTGGCGCACTTCGGGGGGCACGTGCAAGGTCTGGGCGGCGGCTACTGGGCGCCCCGGGGCGCGCCGCGCAGGGCGCGGCGCACCGGCCCACCCACCAGCCACGCCGCCCTGCGGCGGCCAGGGGCGGTCAGCTGGGGTCGCCGGTGTCGTCGAGGTCGCACCAGGCAGGCAGGCCCGCGTCCTCTACACGCTGCGATGGGGCGGCATGGACGGCGCGGGCGATAGCACGGGCGACGCAGTCGGCCGCCATCATCCCGGCCCGCGCCGTATCGGCGATCGGGTCGGCAAGGGGGCGGGCGCCGGTCGCCATCACAAAGACCGTATCGCCATCGAGCGGGCTGTGGACGGGACGGATGGCGCGTGCCAGCCCGTCCTGCGCCATCAGGGCCACGCGGGCGCATTGATCGCGATCGAGCGCGAGATCGGTGGCGACGACGGCGAGCGTTGTGTTGCTGCCGGCTGAGACGGCGTCGAAGGGGAAGTCGAGAGCCTCAGGCGCAAGCGGGTGCGTTGGTGGGGCGATGGCGCCGAACTCGCCCTCCCGCTCGTAGGGCGCGGCCCAGAAGGCGCGGCTCCCAGGGATCAAGACCTCGCCGACGGGATTGGCCACGGCGAGGGCTGCGACGATGGCACTGCCTGGCCCTGCGTCGCCACGGATCAGGGAGGCCGTGCCGAGGCCACCGCGGATCCGGCCCGCCCGCGCGCCCCGGCCGGCGCCGACGGCGCCGAGCGCGAAGCCAGGACCCATAGAGCCTGGGCCCTGAAAGCTTGAGCCCCTGGGCGGGAGGCCCGTGGCCAGGGCTGCATCGGTGGCGGCTTGGCCGAGGACGAACCAGGGTGGGCTGTCCCAGCCGGTCGGTGCCTCGGCATTCGGGCCGGCCGTCAGATCGAAGATGATGGCGGACGGCACGATCGGGACGCGGGCCGCACCGACCCGGAACCCGATGCCCTCGGCGCGCAGCCTATCCATGGTGCCGCCCGCGGCGTCGAGCCCGAAGGCGGAGCCCCCCGAGAGGGTGATGGCATGAACCTCGGTCATCACGGAGGCGGGATCGAGGATATTGGTCGAGCGGGTGCCGGGGGCACCGCCCATAACGCTCGCCGCCGCCACGCAGGGGGCGACTGGCAGGATCACCGTGGTGCCGGTCAGCCGGTCGGCGGCGCTCGCATGGCCCACACGGATGCCGGGCACATCGGTGATGGCGTTGCGGGGGCCGGGGTAGAGGCCGGGAGGGGTCATGCGCTCTCTTCCCACCAGCGGTCGATCCGGGCGATGTCATCGTCGCTCCAGCCGAAGTGGTGCGCGAGTTCATGCACGATGACATGGGTCACCAGAGCGCCCAGCGTCACGCCTGGCCGGGCGGCCCATTCGTCGAGGAGCGCGCGGCGGAAGAGGCGGATCGTGGCAGGCAAAGCGCCTGTCTCGGGCGTGGCGCCGCGCTCAATTAGGGCCACGCCCTCGTAGACGCCGGTGAGCGCGTAGAGATCCTCGATGCCGAGAGCGTCGAGTGTGGCGTCATCGGCGACCTCCTCGACCCGGATCAGGACCTCGGCGGCGCCCCTGCGAAAGGGGTCGGGCAGGGCCTCGCGCGCGGCCTCGGCAAGGGTTGCGATGGCGGCCGCATCGGGGGCTTCAAGGTTCGCGAGCCTGTCGTCGCGGTCGGGATCGTGCGGGGCCGTCATCGATGGAAACCTGCCGTGAGCGCTTTTGGGCGCCATGTCGTCTCAGCGACGCCCGATGTCGCGATGGTGTCATAAGCATGCAGGAGCGTCTGTGGTGTCATGCAAAAAGAGCATTTCTCTTCCGGCCCCTGCGCGCCCATTTCTTGTGCATCGAAACGACATGCCCCGTCGACCGGAACCAAGGAGACAGACCCATGCTGACGCGCCTTATCGCTACCCTTCGCCAGACCCGCACCGTTGCCGAGCTCGAAGCCTTCCACCGCGCCGAGATGCGCGAGGCGGGCGTGCTCGACACCGACCTCCGCGCCTTCCTCCAGGGCCGTTAGCCCCAAAACCCTGCCGGAACGACAGGGCAAAACACGAAGGGGCTCCCAGAACGGGAGCCCCTTTTTCGTTGGCAGTTCTGAAGCGTGGACGCCTCTCAGCTGTCGCGCTCGGAGATGATCGCGACAACCTCCGTGCTGAAGTCGCGGCTCGCGTCGATGAGCACATTGAGCATGCCCTCATGGCTCATCTCGATCATTGCCTGGGCCGCCTCGGTCTCGAGCCATGTCGCGTAGGCTTCGAGGTCGTCTTCGGAGAGAGCGGCGTAGGTCATGTCCATCTCGACAATCATCATCGGATCGCCTCGGAACGGATCACCGCCCAGCCTTTCTTTGAAGAAGGCGCGGACCTCCGCGAGCGTTGCCGTCGCCTGACGCCCCTCGTCGATCGAGGTCAGCGTGCCCGCCATCATGATGTCGAATGCGGTGAGAAGTTCGCGACGCCGTCGGCTCTGGGCGCTGGAGAAGGCGATGCGATGGTAGAGGGCGAAGCGTCGCGGGGCTTTCTGTGCATCGGCCTCGAGCGTCTTGGCCCGGTCCAGCATATGGCTTGGATGGGCGCGCGGCGATGTGCTCCAGGCAAAGTAGGCCTGGGCAAGATCGGTGGTCTGCTGTCCGAGGTCGCTTGAGAGGAAGTCAGCCGTTTCGGCCACGTGCTCCGGGGATACGCCGTCGCTCACATAGGCGGTCAGCTCCGCAAATCTCACCTCCGCGTCGAGATGGTCTTCGATCTTCGGCAGGAGAGCTGCTTTCACTTCTGGATCGCAATCGCAGGAATTGATCACCTGGGTCATGACAAGACCGGCGCGCTGCAGCACCACGTCATTGCTCCACGCGCGCATGATCGTGGCGACGGGCTCCGGGGTCTCGGCGGCTGCGGGCATCGGCGTTGCGATGAGGAGAAGAGCGGCGAACGCTCTCGTCTGGAAAGTCATATGGGCCTCGCTGAAATGAACGTCGGCGACGGTAACCGGTCTCTGCCGCGCGCCTAAGCGAATTCGATAAGGGGCTAGAACAAAGAGAAAGGCCGAGGGGCGATGCCCTCGGCCTCATCTTCATCGTCGCGCGAGCAAGCGCTTAGCAGGAGTAGTACATCTCGAACTCAACCGGGTGCGGCGTGTGCTCGTAGTTGTAGATCTCTTCCCACTTGAGCTCCATGTAGCCCTCGATCTGGTCCTTCGTGAAGACGTTGCCCTTGAGCAGGAACTCGTGGTCGGTCTCGAGCGCGCCGATGGCCTCGCGCAGCGAGCCGCAGACGGTCGGGATGCCGGCCAGCTCCTCGGGGGGCAGATCGTAGAGGTCCTTGTCGGCCGCCTCGCCCGGGTGGATCTTGTTCTGGATCCCGTCGATGCCCGCCATGATGAGCCCGGCGAAGCACAGGTACGGGTTGGCCGAGGGGTCGGGGAAGCGGGTCTCGACGCGCTTGGCCTTCGGGCTCTCCGTCCAAGGAATACGGACCGAGGCCGAGCGGTTGCGCGCCGAATAAGCCAGCAGCACCGGCGCCTCGAAGCCCGGGATCAGGCGCTTGTAGGAGTTGGTCGAGGGGTTGGTGAAGGCGTTGAGCGCACGCGCATGCTTCAGCACGCCGCCGATGTAGTAGAGCGCCTCGTCAGAAAGATCGGCGTAGCCCGAGCCCGCAAACAGCGGCTTGCCGTCCTTCCAGATCGACTGGTTGACGTGCATGCCCGTGCCGTTGTCGCCCTTGATCGGCTTCGGCATGAAGGTCGCGCTCTTGCCATAGGCATGGGCCACGTTGTGGATCACGTATTTGTACTTTTGCAG
>JBCCLX010000202.1:0-7761 GCA_039026635.1 Pseudomonadota bacterium | reverse complement strand
GCTACGTGGGCGATGTGCCGGCGGTCGATGTCTTCTACATGCCCTTCCTCTTCAATACTGAGGATAAAGTGCGCGCCGCTGTCGCGCCAGGCTCGGCCGTGCGCGGGCCCATCGATGAGGCGATCAAGGACACCGGCTCAACTGTCCTCTGGTGGCAGGCCTATGGCGGCGCGATCCTGCTCTCCAACGGCGGGCCGGTGAAGACGCCTGCGGATATGGAGGGCAAGAAGGCCCGCGTCTTCGGCAAGACGCTCGGCGATTTCGTCTCCGCCACTGGCGGTGCGCCGACGCTGATCTCGGGCTCGGAGCAGTATCTCGCCTATCAGCGCGGCACGGTCGACATCGGGATGACGGGCGTCTCGGGCGTGAAGAGCCGCAAGCTCTGGGAGGTGATGGACACGATCACCGTCACCAACCATGCCGACATCGAGTTCATCGTGGTCGTGAACACCGACTGGTGGGAGGGCCTCACCGAAGAGCAGCGCGGGATCATCCAGGCCGCTGGCCTGAAGGCCGAGGCGGATGTGCGCGACAAGATGGCAGCGATCGAGGCCGAGGCCTATGCGGCCGCCGAGGAGAACGGGATGACGATCTATCGGCCGACGGCCGACGAGATCGAAGCCTGGCGTGCAGCGGCTCAGCCCGTCTACGACAGCTATCGCGAGAAGGCGGGGGCGATGGGCGAGACGCTGATCGACGCGGCCGCCGGCCTCTGAGCCGCCCACGTCCCTCCTCGCTGAGAACCAGGCGGCCCCGGCTCAAGGCCGGGGCGGCTTCGCTTTAGCCGAAAGATCCGATGCCCCTCTTCGCTCTCTTCGTGACGCTGCTGGCTTGGGCGGCGGCGGCGCTCTTCGTCGCTGCAGGCGCGATGCTGACCTATGAGGTGGGCGCGCGATACTTCTTCACGGCGCCGACGATCTGGGCGGCGGAGCTCAGCCAGCTCTGCCTGATCTGGGGCTCACTGGTGGCCATGGCCTGGTGCCTGCGCGAGCGGCGGCATATCCGGATCACCGCGATCACGGGGCTCCTGCCCCGAGGTCCGCGGTTGATCGCCGAGGCGGCGGCGATGCTGACCGTCGCCGTCTTTTCGGTGGTCGTCGTCTGGAAGGGCTTCGAGATTTTCTGGGACAGCTTTGAGCGCGGGCGCACCACGGGCTCCATGCTCGATCTGCCGATCTGGATCACCGAGCTTGCGATCCCCTTCGGCTTCGCGGTGCTCCTGGCCCAAGCGCTGGTCGAAGCGCTGCGCGCGGCCCGGGGCGAGGTCCCTGAAGACGGGGCGCAGGGGGAAGGCGGGATGGGCGAATGACGATCATCCTCATCCTCGGCGCGCTCTTCGCGCTGCTGCTCGCCGGTGTGCCGGTCGCCTTTGCGCTCGGCGGCATGGGGCTTGGCATGCTGCTGGCGGGCGGGTTCTCGCCGCTGATGGCGCCGCAGGCGATCCTGTCGACGCTCGACGGCTTTATCCTGCTCGCCGTCCCGCTCTTTCTGCTGATGTCCAATGTGCTGCTGAAGGGCGGCGTGGGGCGGGATCTCTTCGCGGCCGTGCAGGCCTGGGTGGGCCATTGGCCGGGTGGGCTGGCGGTCGCCACGATCCTGAGCTGCGGGATCTTCGCGGCGATCTCGGGCTCCTCGGTTGCGACGGCCGCCACCATCGGCACGGTCGCCATCCCCGAGATGCTGAACCGGGGCTATGAGAAACGCTTCGTGTACGGGCTGCTGGCGGCCGGTGGCACGCTGGGGATCCTGATCCCGCCCTCGATCCCGATGATCGTCTATGGCTTTGTCACCGAAGAGTCGGTGATCGCGCTCTTCCTCGCGGGCATCGGGCCGGGGCTCGCGCTCCTCACCCTCTTCGTCCTCTTTTCCATGGCCCATGCGGCGATGCGCGGCATGGGACGGGCGGAGGTGGCGAGCTGGGCCGAACGGCGCCAGGCTTCAATCCGCGCCCTGCCCTCACTGGCGCTCGCCGTGATCGTGATCGGCGTGATCTACACGGGCGCTGCCACCCCCACCGAGGCCGCGGCCATCGGCTTTGCCGCCGCGCTCCTGATCACCGGCGTGATCCTGCGCACGCTGAGCTGGCAGGGTCTGCGGGAGGCGGCGATAGAGTCCATGGCCACAACCGTCGCCATCCTCCTGATCGTCGCGGGCGCCAAAGTCTTCGGCAAGGCCATTGCGCTCTATCGCCTGCCCCAGGAAATCTCGGCCTTCATCGGCGAGATGATCGACACGCCGCTCGCCTTCGTTGCTGTCGTCGCCATCGTGCTCCTGATCATGGGGCTGGTGTTCGAGGCGCTCTCGATGGTGCTGATCATGACGCCGGTGCTGCTGCCTGCCGCGGTGGGCCTCGGGCTCGACCCGATCTGGTTCGGCATCTTCATGGTGATCATGGTCGAATGCGCGCTGATCACGCCGCCGGTGGGGCTCAATCTTTACGTGATCCAGGCCGTGGCGCGGGCGACGATGGGCGAGGTGGCGCGCGGCGTCGTGCCCTTCCTGCTGCTCATGTTTGTCACGGTCGCGCTGCTCTACGCGCTGCCCGATCTCGCGCTCTACATCCCGTTCAAACTGTGACGCCCACGGAGCCGCTGATGAGCCCCGCTTCCCGCCTGCGCGCCCTCCTCGCCGAGGATCGGCTGCTGACCATGCCCTGCTGCTATGACGCGCTCTCGGCCAAGCTGATCGAGCAGGCGGGGTTCGACTTGACTTTCATGTCGGGCTTCGCGGCCTCGGCCAGCCGGATCGGGCAGCCCGATCTGGGGCTGATGAGCTATGCCGAGGTGCAGGACCAGGCGGGCAACATCGCGGATGCGATCTCGATCCCGCTGATCGCCGATGGGGACACAGGGTATGGCAACGCCATGAATGTGCGCCGCACGGTGGCGGGCATGGCCAAGGCCGGGGCCGCGGCGGTGATGATCGAGGATCAGCTCGCGCCCAAACGCTGCGGCCATACGCCGGGCAAGGATGTGGTCGGACGCGATGAAGCCTTCGACCGGATCCGCGCCGCCGTCGACGCGCGCGAGGACGGGGCCGATATCCTGATCCTGGCCCGCACCGATGCGCGCCACACGCTGGGGCTTTCGGAAGCCATCGCGCGGGCGGAACGCTTTGCCGAGCTCGGCGCCGATATCCTTTTCGTCGAGGCGCCGAAGACCGAGGCGGAGATGCGCGAGATTTGCGCGAGCCTGCCGCGGCCCAACATGGCCAACATCGTCGAAGGCGGGGAGACGCCGGATCTGCCGCCCGCGCTGCTCCATGACATCGGCTATCGGATCGCGGCCTATCCGCTTTCCCTAATGGCGGCGGCCATGAAGGCGATGGTCGAAACGCTCGCGACGATGGCCGAGGGCCAGCCGCGCGCGCAGCATCTCATGGAGTTCGGGGAGCTTCGCCGTCGCATCGGCTTCGATGCCTACTACGACGCGTCCCAACGCTATGCGAGCGCGCATCGCGACCCCTGAGATGCGAGCCGTAAGCCTCAAGACGCGAGGCTCACGGTCCTTGAACGGTTGTCCGATCGGACCCGATAGGCTTGGCTCCTCCGCTGGCTCCCTGCCGTCAGCCCGCTGCCTTCGTCGATCTCGCTCTAAGCCCAGATGGCGTCGCGAGCGCCCCATCACGCGCCCGCTGTCGCAAACAGACGCGCAGCGCAGGAGAGGGCGGCCTATCCCAACGGTTATGTCCTTCGTTCAAGCGCCACAGCACCGGCCCGCCGCCGGGATTGCCTGCATTCTCGTCGCCATGCTGTCGATTTCCGTCAACGACATGCTCATCAAGCGGCTGTCTGGCGCGTATCCACTGCACGAGCTCGTCTTCGTACGATCCACCATCGGGATCATGTTCTCGCTGATGCTCGTCCAGCTAGAGGGTGGGTTTCAGATACTGCGGACGTCCACGCCGTTCCTGCATGCGCTGCGCGGGATCCTGATCGTGATCTCGAACCTCACCTATTTCACCGCCCTCGCTGTGATCAGCCTGGCTGAAGCGATGGCTGTCTTCTTTGTGGCGCCTCTGTTCATCACCCTGCTGGCGATCCCTGTTTTGGGGGAGAAGGTCGGGCCCTGGCGGCTCGGTGCTGTGGCCGTCGGGCTTGTCGGCGTCATCATCATGTTGCGCCCCTGGGAGACCGCAGAGGCCGCGCCCTACAACCGGCTGATCCTGCTCCTGCCCGTCGTCGCAGCCTTCACCTATGCCTTCAATCAGGTGCTCACGCGCCGTTTGGGCGTCTCCTCGAAGGCCTCCGCAATGGCGGTCTACATCCAGGCGACCTTCATTGTGGTCTCCGCCCTGTTCTTTGCCATCGCCGGAGATGGGCGGTTCGCGGACGGTGTGGACAACGCCTCGGTTCAGTTCCTGTTGCGTGCCTGGATCTGGCCCGAGGGCACGGATGCCTGGCTCTTCCTCGGCCTCGGCTTCAACTCCGCGATCATCGGCTATGCCTTGAGTGCGGCTTACCGCTTGGCCGACGCTGGCACGATCGCGCCCTTCGAATATGTTGGCATGCCGCTGGCCGTCTTCTGGGGCTGGGCCGTCTTTGGCGTTTTGCCAGACCGCATCGTCCTGCTCGGAGTCCTGTTGATCATCGGCGCGGGCCTCGTGGTCTTCATCCGTGAGCGCATCAAAGAGCACGAGATCGTCACCCTCGAGCGCGGGCATCGCCGCTACTGAGACGCGGTGGCGCGCGTGGGCGAGGCGCCGCTGCGCGCCCCTTGACCGCAAGGCCCACCGGGTCTTCTTAAGGCAGTCCGCCCTTGCCCCCTCGCGGGTCACCCAAAGTCGGCGCGATGACTGTCGGATTAGAGCTGATGCACAACGCCTATTCAGATCTCGATGGCACCGCCTTCTGGCGGACAGGCGTGGTCGACGCCAGTCCGCTTGCCATGGCCGAGATCTATAAGAAGCGCTGGACGCTTGAACCAGATTGGAAAATCGCGACAGCAGGAAGCTGCTTTGCCCAACACATCGCCGGCTATCTCATGCGCAACGGCTACAACATCCTGAACGTTGAGCCCGCGCCCTCCGCACTGCCGGAAGAGCTACGTCGCCGCTATGGCTACTCCCTCTACTCCGGGCGCTATGGGAACATCTATACAAGCCGCCAGCTCCTTCAGCTGTTCCAGGAAGTGTTTGGGGAGGCGTCGGTCGCGCCGATCATCTGGCAGCGAGATGGGCGCTTCTTCGATGCCTATAGGCCGGCGGTTGAGCCAGAAGGGCTACCCTCGGCCGACGAGGTGACACAGTCCCGCGCCTACCATCTCGAGCGGCTCGGCGTGTTGTTTCGCGAGATGGACGTCTTCGTCTTCACGATGGGCATGACTGAGACCTGGCAAGACGTGGAAACCGGGCAGGTCGTGCCCATCGCGCCAGGTGTGATCGCTGGGGAGGAGCACGTTGCGCGCGTCGCGCTCAAGAACCTCTCCTGTGAGGAGGTGGTCGCCGATTTCCGCGAGATCATGCGGATCTTGGACGCCCAGCGGACTAAGGAGCTACGCTATATCCTAACCGTCTCACCGGTGCCCATCACGGCAACAGGCAGCGGTCTGCACGTCCTGGCGGCCTCAAGTTACACGAAAGCGACCCTGCGAAGCGCCGCGGGCACACTCTACCAGCACCACCAGGCAGTCGATTACTTCCCCGGCTACGAGATCGTGACGAACCCCAGCGCGCGCGGCGTCTTCTTCGAGCCAAATCTGCGCAGCGTCAGCGCGGAAGGCGTGGACCTGACGATGCGCATTTTCTTCTCACAGCAGAGACCCCGACAGCCGACGGGCGGGAGCGACGCGACAGAGCAGGATCTCCTTTTTCTCGATGAGCCGGCCTGCGAGGAGGTTCTGCTGGACGCGTTCGGGCCGTGACCAGGATCTGCGTCCTCGGCAACTCGCATGTCGCCTCCGTCAAACTTGGCATGGAAGGGCTGGCTCTGGGCGTGCCGTCGACGGAGCCGCCCGAGGTGACGGTCTTAGGCGCCCCGGCGGATATGACGAAGAGCTGCGTCGTCAGGAATGGGGTCCTCACGACGGATGACCCGCGCACCCAGAAGAGCTTTGCATGGACATCGGGCATTGGGCACAGCGTGCGACTGCAGGACTTCGATTGTCTCTTCGTCCTCGCCGGTTCCTCGGTCTTTGCGCCTGATACCTTCTGGTCGCCCTCCGTGCCCCCGGCCCTCTTTGACGTGCCCTTCGTGAGCAGCGCGGTCGCGGCGCGCGTCTTTGAGGCGCTTTACAGCGACTGGGGCGTGGCGCTCGCGCGGCGGATCGCCGAGGCCGGGGTGGTGCAGGTCGTCCATGTCGGCTCCCCCTTCGTGTCCGAGGCCGCGCCTTTTTCGAGAACCGTCGTCGCGGCGCTCGATGCGGCATCGGCTGAGGCGGTGGGCCGGCTGGACAGGCTCAAATCTCGGCTGCATCAGAAGGCAGCGGAGGTGGGATCGGACCACCTCACCTTCATGCCACCACCGCCGGCAACACTAGAGACCCACGGCGTCTACACGCGGCATCAGTACTGTCGCGGATCGCGCAAACTCTCCCCTGATCTGGAGACACGTCACCTGGAACACGACTATGTGCACATGAACGGTGACTACGGCCGCGCGTTGATCGAGGCCTGCAAGCGGTTTGCTGAGGGCTCAGGCACCGGGCAGCCGCTGCAGGGCACCGGTCCTTTGCCCTGATCCAGCGAACAGCTTCGATCGAAGGAAGACTGTCACCGATGCTCCATGCCCTGTGCCCGCTGGATCTCGAGTTCTGCGCGCGGGCCGCGCTGCTCAGCGGGTCATTCGATGGCGCGCGCGGCGAAAATTGCGGAAGACGGCGCTTTGTCCGAGCTCGGCTCGGATCGGCTCTCCGTTCCGCGTGCCCGCGATGCGGCCGCAGTCCTCCGCGATGGTCAGGCAGAGCGCGGCGAGCGCCAGGTCATCGCTGACCTCGGCCAGCCTCCGCGCGGCGCTAGCACTCTCACGCACGAGATGGAGATCAGCGCCAAACCGCGCGGTCCTGTCGACAACCGTCGAGCCCGGGATCTCGATGCCACCAGACGCCTGGTCATCCGATCCGCAAAAATCGGAGAGCGCCGTGAGATAGAGCATCGCGGCCCCGCTTATCTGCCACGATGTCGAGGCCTCTGCCGTCCTGCCGTCATGCCAGTTCGCGAAGGCATGGAGGAGCGTCTGCTCCATGAGTTGGAGCAAGACGCTGAACAGCTGGGGACTTTCTCGGCGGCCTGACGAGGGATCGACGGGAGTGTGCCGCAAAATCTCCACCAGCCAGCCTCGATAGTCGTCGCGCGGCGCCATGGCGCTTGCCAGCCGCTCTTGAGCCTCCGGACTGCGCATCGCGAGAGATGGCAAGAACGCCGCGAGATCGCGTTCGAAGGCCAGCTCGGTTCGCAGAATGGCGGCTGTGCTTTGGGCTGGAGCCACAGCATGCGGCGCGACCCGGATCTGCGCACCCTCCCTCAGCAGCAGATCGACGATCTGCATCGCGTTCGGGAAGTCCTGATCGTCGACCCGCTTCAGGCGGGCAGCCAGGTCGGCCCGCCCGCGCTTGCCCAAGAGAAGCATGTGAAAGAACTGCTGAGACACAGCCGCGAGCAGCTGTGTCAGCAATGCGTTCAGCGCCACCTCATCCGAACTCTCGAACACGGGCGCAGGATCGGTCACGCGGTCACCAGCCCGCACCGTTCTGCGAAGGGGTCCCATTCAGGCTCTTGATGCCATTCATACTCGGTTCCGTCCGCCATGCGTTCGGCAGCCTCCTG